>JABJFP010000250.1 GCA_018662715.1 Methanobacteriota archaeon
GTGCATGCTGGCAAGGTCGTTTTCTTTGATCATGAGGGCGTCTGTTTTAGAGAGCCGATGTGATAGGCCACCGCCCATGTGTACTGCCCATTTGTCCAAGAGGCCCCAAACCGTTTTGCGCGTACAAGCAATCTGTTTTGGTGCGATGGCGGACCAACGCTTCGCATTGGTTGCAATTCCTGAAAGCTGACCCAACATGTTGAGAATTGGCCGCTCAATGATAAGAAGGCTGTCTCGGTCTCCGGACAAACTGGCGATTTCATCGCCTTCCGAGACCCGTTTACCATCGCCTGCAAACCATGAGATTCGGACGGATGGCGCCCATATTTGAAGCATGTAATCTACAGCAGCACAACCGACAATCAAGCCATCTTGGCGTGCAACGATTGTAGCATCAACTTGTTCTGAGCGACTTGAAAGAGGCATATCGATGCCATCATCCCCGACCAAAGCACTGACCCAGCGGTCAATGCTTGCTAGCAATTTACGACTTGCTCCACCCTCTACTGTCCACAGTTCGTGTCCGCGGTCATGAGGCACAGGTTGCTCATCGGCCATGAATGACGGAATGCGAACCTTCACTTCAAGCCAACCCTTGAACGCACATCTTTTCACCCAAGACGCTGAGGCGATGGTATGGCTCGTGTGACGGTGATTGGTGCGGGCCTTTCAGGACTGACAGCCGCCCTTTACGCTACAACGGCGGGCCATCATGTTGTGATTCTTGATCGCGGGGAACATCTTGGTGGGCGCGGCACCTCGGAATCTCTTGATGGAATTCCATTTGGATTTGGTCCACATTTATTACAATCAAACGGCCCACTCGCCAAGGTTACAAAGAAGGTCAGTCGCCTGAAAATGGTGCTTGGCACATTGCGTATTGACCGCCTGCACGTATCCGGAGTGGGGCCACTTCGACCTCGCGGGAATGTCAAGCAAGCATCGCTACTACGGAGGGTACTGAAAGCAAACGACCGAACACATCCTGCTGTTAGCGGAGCGAACCTCCTGGCAAGTATGGGCGCTTTAGATGCGGATCTATCTCGTTTCAAAGCGTTACAAAATGGAAAGTTGTGTGTGGTCGGTGAAGGATGGTCCGGCGTTGTCGGCCGAATGGCCTCGGCGTTGGATGAAGTTGGCGTGCTTATCGAGGCAGGTTGCGACGTAGTTTCAATTCAGGAGGGAACCGTCCATCTCGCTGACAAACGTGAATTAGAAAGCGATGTCATCATTGTAGCATGCGGTTGGAAGCGAGCAAAAAAGTTACTCTCCCCGCACTGGCTAGGAGAAGAACCAGGCCTCCGACCAATCCTTGCAAGTACCGTTGATGCCGCCCTTTCTTCCCGCCCTTTGTCACAGCGACATGGAATTATTGACGAAGAGGGCGGCGTTGTTATTTTGGATTATGCTAACATCCAACCACGGATGAAGTTGGAAGGAGCCTTTCTCTCTTCAGTGGCATTTGAACGTGAAGGAGAGTCACATGAAGCCCGTCTCCAGCGTCTAAATGAAGCACTCGACCATCATGCCCCAGGATGGCGAAGCCACCTCATTCATGAGCGCCAACAACGAACAATTACCATACAAACCACCGGAGAAAAACCTGCATATGACACTCTGAGTGCTAAAGGAATACTACTCGCAGGTGAGTGGGTGGCCAGTAACCACGCTTTAGCAGATGCCGCAGCCTATACGGCCAAAGAGGCAGGCCAAAACATCTCATCCGCACTTGATTGAATCCTTATTCACTCTCGGCCCTACGATTGAATCATGCGCTTTGTTTCTTGGAACGTGAACGGACTACGTGCAGCTATTCGCAAAGGAATTGATTCATACTTTGAAGAACTTGATGCGGACGTTACGATGCTCCAAGAAACAAGGACGTTAGAGGAACAACTCCCAAAGAATTGGAGCTGGCCAACAGGGTGGCAGGTGACCCTTCATCCAGCAGAAAAGAAGGGCTATTCAGGAGTTGCAACGGCCACGAAGCAGTCCCATGCCGTTCTCCAAACCGGGCATGGCGGAAGTCAGGACCCTCTTGACACAGAGGGGCGCGTGCTGGTCTGCGAAGTCAATGGAATCATTTGCATTAACACCTATCTTCCCAGCGGCTCTAACAAGGAAGAGCGTCAACGCTTCAAAGAAGAATGGATGGCGGAATGGCGAACATTTCTCCGCCCGTATCTTGAGGACGACCGTCCCGTCATTGTTTGTGGCGACCTCAATATAGCCCACACGGAAGATGATATTTGGAATCCGAAAGGCAATGCGAAGTCCTCTGGATTTCTACCCCATGAACGTGCATGGTTTACGGATTTACTCAACGATGGATGGACTGATGCGTTTCGGCACATCGCCGGCGAAGGCAACAAACTCTACTCTTGGTGGTCAAACCGCGGTCAAGCAAGGGCCAAAGACCGCGGATGGCGAATTGATTATTTCCTTTTGAATGAGTCAGCAACCCGGGCCTTGAAAGATTGCTTCATCGTTCGCCAAGGGGGAATTGACGTCTCAGACCATGCGCCCGTTGTTTTGGATTTGGAGTTTTGAACAACTCATTGGTTTGACATGCGGTGACGGTACTTCGATACCAGGCGATACACTCCGTCTCGTAGTGGTAGCGGAAAAAGCCATGCCAGTGGATACCAGATTGTGTAATACCAGCGCATGTAGAGTAACAATCGGATGCTTGCGGCTGAGCGAATGAAAGGCTGACCTGCCCGGATAAGATACATTGAATCGGCTTCTTTGATCGATTCGGAAAAACCTTCAATGAACCTCATACCTTCTTCCGAATCGATGCCATAGATGTGCAGTTGGCTCTTCTTTGAACGGCGTTTATTGAGGAATTTAGCGAGACGGTTACAAAGGACACAGTGAGCATCAATCAAGAGGACATCCGCCACATCGACCGCCTCGTCAATCCTCGCTTTCTACGGTGTCAAAGGACACAAGTAGGGCATCAACCGTATCACGTAGTTGTTGCAAATCCTTCTCAACAACGATTACAGTAAGGATGACCAAATCTTGTTCCTCATCAGACTTGATTTCACATGAATGCGGGCGAGCCAATTCAACCAAACGGTGAGCGGTTTCAAGGCCCCCAGTCCAAGTTAGGGTCATTTCGTGGCGTTCCGCCATAACAAGGTCTTGGGGTGGGCTGATATGAGGCTAATCCCCCCACTGTTCATGGCCCAACCGCCCGAGGACCCCTTTGTCGTCGCCGGAAGCGGCGGTGTCGTTCTGGGGGAGGCTCGTACCAACCACGAGGGCCGTCACGCCTTGCTTTTGGTTCGGGGAGAAGAAGACACGTCGGAATTTGAGGCGTTAGTGGCTACAATGGGTATTTTAGTTGTGGAGAAAATCAACCAAAAGGGGAGTTCGGATCCTCGCAGTTACTTTGGAAAAGGCCGTCTTCAGGACGTTGCTGACGAGCGGAAAAGTGCTATCAAAGAACATCCGTGGGGAAAGGTGGACCTGGTTCTTATTCACACCAATGCAACACCACGTCAACTGGTCAACATCAGTCAGACCATTGGGCTCGAACTTTGGGACCGAGTTCGTCTCTTGTTGTCGCTTTTCACATCTCATGCATCCTCAGTTGAGGCAAGAACGCAGGTTCGGATAGCGCAATTACAATCCGACCGTACCGTTTTGCGTGAACTCATGCATCAGCAAACTACCGGAGAGCGAGCAGGATACGGTGGTGGTGGAGTAACTGCCCTTCAAAACGTTCTTGCGAACGTTGGCCGAGAATTAGCAAACCTTCGCCGAAGGCAGATAAGACAAACCAACGCTCAGCGAGAGCACCGGCGACAACGGGTTCGCAGTGGGGCGGTTACAGTGGGTTTAATCGGGTATACAAACGCCGGAAAATCTTCACTTTTCCGCCTTTTATCAGGGAAAAAAGTCCTCGTTGAAGACCAATTGTTTTCCACATTAGAGACGACAGTAGGACGTATGGAGGATAGCCCCCGCGTTCTTCTTGCAGACACCATCGGATTTATTGATAATATACCAAACGCTACTCTATCGGCATTTAAAGCAACTCTCGCTGAGGCGTTAGAAGCCGATTTGACTCTGGTTTTGGCTGATGCCTCCGACTCCCCCCTTGAACTAGAACGAAAACTCCTCACCACCCGACGGGAAGTGTTTGAACGGCTCTACGGTGAACCGGTAGACGATGAATTTCCGTGGAATGATGCCATGGACCCATATCACCATTCTATGCAGGTCGTCTTGACGAAAATTGACCAAGCAGACGAGCATATGCTTGACGAAGCTCACGCAACTGTAGCAGGGCTAGGCTTTCCTCCAGCCCTTGGTATTTCAGCACATTCGGGCGTTGGAATTGATACGCTAAAAGGAGCCATACTCCGCCATTTGTTTGGTTCGCCGTCGACGGTTCATGTTCATCCATCTATGGACAATGCCGGTGATGCTGTTGAGCGGATTGTATCTGACATTTACGACCAAGGCATGGTGACTTCAAACGAACGAGACCCAAACGGAACGGTTTCGCTGACCGTGTGGCTCACTCATGCGGCTCTTGAGAAATTGAAGGCTCGCTGGAACGAGCGCATTGAAGTCAAGTAGGGCCACCTCTACCGTAGAGCATGGCGGATGGTGCGGAGGAAGAAACTCCGTATCTCGATGAAATGATCGAAGAGACGCCGCTTTTGTTTGCCTCCTCCGGTGCGGTGTTGACAATTGAAGACCCGAACCTACACCCTATGGGGCGGGCAACAGCAATCTTCCTTTTGTTTATCTGCGCTCTTGGTTTTCTCAACGGCTTAGATTTCTCTTCTCCTGATGATGGGTTGATTCGGCCCGATGAATTCGTTTATCGCTTGGCGCAGAGCGCGCCGGTTGAAACCGCTACGTTCCGTGGTTCAGTCATGGATGAATCAGGCCAGCCGCTTTCGGGAGCGACCGTTTACCTCTCATGGCTCGACCGAGGAACTCAAACATGGTTGTCGGTTGAAAACACAACCAGTGAAAACGGAGGGTTTGAGTTTGAAAACCTCACCCCCGGATTGATTCGTACGGATATTATCGTTGAGCGAGATGGCCATCGTGATGTTTACTCGAACCGTGTACTTCTTTCACCTCCAGCATTGATTGAACCAATCGGTTTCACGACCCTCTCATTCAACGTGCCATCATCCGAAACCTTCGCCAATCAGCCTTGTGAAGACCCAGGTGTGACTGATTGTGAGATTCGCGAAATTGATATGACTCCGACACAAATGGACCATCCTTTGATGGACCCGAGTGCTTCTGCAACCTATGTATTGGTTGGATTTGGATTCATGGGCCTCGCACTTATCGCAGCCGGATTCAGTATTTGGGCTCTAAAAAACGGCTCCATCGGGTTATTGAGAACCTCTGCTGGCCTTTCCATATTTACAATGGGTCACTATTACTCAGCCTGTATTCTTGGATTGTTAGCATTCGTACTCACATTCGCTATCCCACGACGACGTATTCCATTGACCGATTGAATCGGGACTCAACAAATCCAGTTGACTTTTCCTGTGTCAACATCGTAAATTGCCCCTCGTACCTTGACATCATTCTTCAACAGGGGGTTGGCGAGCAGAGTCGCGACA
>JABJFP010000251.1 GCA_018662715.1 Methanobacteriota archaeon
GCATGAGCAAGAATCTTGGAGAGTTCGTGATAACTTCCGAGATCAAAATCACATGGAACTCGGTTTGATTCAACCAGAAGTACCCGAACCTGACCCTGATGCAGATGAGGAACAGGGTCGCATCACTGAAGTTGAACATCGAAGGCATTGGATTGATTCGCATGCCCTACCTTTGGTACAGCACGCTGCTTTGGTTTCAGAGGAGCACATTGGTAGCGGTATCGTTGCAGTTGAAGAGGATGAAGAACAGGAGGTCAATATTGACGAACGACTTCAACGTGAAGGCGGTGAATCCGGTGTGGTTCAAATCTCTCTTGCTTGGGACGATTACAATGACCTCGACCTTCACGTGTTCACTCCGTCAGGGGAACGAATTTACTTTAACAATAAAATGAGTGATTGTGACGGAATTCTTGACGTTGATATGAACGTCCGTCCAGTGTCTAACACTCCGGTTGAAAATGTAGTTTGGAAAGAACAGGCCCCGCTTGGAACCTACAAAATCGGTGTCCACTTTTACAAACATCACCGTAAGCGCCGAACTAAGAAAAAGTGTAAATTCCGTTTGCGGGTGATCACCCACGGGAAAACCAAAGAGTATGTTGGTCAAATGAAATACGGTCAAGCAATGCAGATGGTCACTTCATTCACACTCTCTGAGTTGACCAAAGAGGGATCAGGGTTTTGATGAAAGCGTTGAGCAAAATGCTGCACCCAACGCTCCTGCCGTATGAGCATGAGTTGCTGGAAGAAGACGACATGGTGCGTGGAGCAGATGTCTTAGTTCATCCCAATGTTCCATGATTCCTCCGTAAAGTACGATACGGTCGGGATTGAATTCTTCATACAGGTGGTCAAGGCCTTCTTGAAATCGTTGAGCCCACTGAATTAATGTGAGGTCAAACACCATTCTAGCGCGTCCCGATATATGTTCTTCCAGTGTTCCTTTCCGTGTTGGGTGAGGGGCCAGACCATACTCCAAGTTCGGGAGAAGGACCCCTTTTTCATGAACTGTCGTTCCCAAACCAGTGCCTATGGTCAGAGTGAGTAATCTGCCATGTTCACCACGGCCCGACCCAAACTTGACTTCAGCAATAGCGACCGCATCTGCGTCGTTTATGAGCGCAACAGGGCCTCCACAGCACTCCTCTAGAGTTTCGATAACCCTCGCATCAAGCCATTCTTTGCCAATGTTTGGTGCGGTCATCAAGGTACGTTCTCCTACAGCACCGGGGAACCCAAGTCCAATCGGGCCTTTCCAGCGCAGCCCCTCCAAGACTGAACATATTTTTGGGAGGACTGCATCGGGATGGGGTGATTCATCATGGTCCATTTCGATGAAATCTTCCACGAGTGACCCAGTTTCACAATCAAATATCCCGATTCGAAATCCGCTTCCACCGAGGTCAATCCCCAGCATCTTACGGTGATTCATAAACGTCAACTCAAGGCTATTTTTGCATCGATGATAGCATCAACAAGTGGACCAAAGGTGTCACCATGGGGGAGTGGGGAAACGACATCAGCGGCGTCCTTGACTACGTCAAATGCACCACCAACAGCGACAGACCAGTGGCAGAATTCAAACATTGAAAGGTCGTTTGGGGCATCGCCAACACACAACATTTGCTCCCTGTCCCAATTGACTCTCTGGCACATTTCATCCAAGCCTTGGCCTTTACTGACTGCGGGGTCCATCAAGTGAATCGCGAAGCCAGTACGAACGACCGAGAGGTGAGACCATTCACTTTTCTCAATGGCTTCCTCAATTTTTTCAAGATCTTCGTAGGGGAATAAACACCATTCGCTCTCCCTCCATTTATTGGATTCAATACCATCTGCATCAAGACCATCAATCTGCGTTGCCAGCCATCTTGCTGCATCATGAGCTTCATTGCCTGACGCACGAATTAAAGGTTCATTCCACTTTGAATGCCATATTACTCCTCCGTTTTCGCAACAAATAGGGCCGCTGAGTCCTAAAAACCTCCAGAGGCCGTATGCTACGGGACGCACATTTCCTGTTGACAGGACAACGGGAATGCCATGCTCTTCTAATCGTCGTAGGGAGTTGATGGCAACGGTTGACAGTTGCTTGTTTTCATCGGTAAGCGTTCCGTCAATATCAACGGCGACAACACGGGGGTACCAGCCATCGGGTAACCATTGCATGAGTTAGGCGAAGGAATCCAGTGGAAAGAAGATTCGCCCTTAATCGGATGGTTTGTGTGGTACCAATGGGAGCATTGATGAATGCAAGGCGATTAGTATTTTTTATGGCGGGAGACTCCAAAGATGAAGTCTTCATGTCCCTTGAAGATGATGAACCGATTTCAAAGGTCAAAACTTCTTCAAAAAAGAAAGATGCGGAGCCTGTAAACATTCAGCAGGATGAACCCGTCTTGATGGGCGAAATCGTGGATTCAACCATAGTGGAGAGCCTTTCCGGAAGTTTCTCTGTCAGTTGGCCGCTGCTTGGAATGGATTGTCCAGATTGTGCTTCAAAAGCCATGGGAGCACTTTCTCACATGAAACAGGTAAGTTCACCGCATGTATCCGCTACTTCGGGTGAGGTCCGTTTTGACGTGCAGTTGGAGCACGGCCCTCTTGCGGACGTCTCATCCGTACTTCGCTCACTTGGACATGCTCCGGCTGTTGAGCATCACGAACTGGTTGGTGTACGAGGGAAGTCTGTCGCTCACCGTAACTCCGTCCCTGTCCAAAAACTGGTCCGCCTGTTCAGGCAACAACCCGGTGTTCTCGACGTGGAAGTAAGTGACGACGACAGAATTCTCATCCAACTTGTCGCTAATGCATCTCATGAATTGGTTGAGGCTAGAGACCGAGCCCTCAATCATGTTACTGGCGTTGAACCACGTTTTGCAGTGGCCCGTTCAAACCGCCTCCGTCCGGACCAGTGGAGGCTGATTGGAGGAGGAATCGCTCTTCCAATTCTAGGATTGGTGATATTGGCTGAATTCATTGGGTTGAATCACTATGTCGTTGGTGCTATTGCGCTTCCAGGAGTTTTCTTAGGCGGACTCCAGATGTTCAAAGAGGCGCTTGCCTCTCTCAAAAACCGGCAAATGGGCTTCCAAGTTCTCACGAGTTTGGCAGTCATTGGTGCCGGCATTCTCGGCATGTGGGAAGAAGCGCTGATCGTTGCAATTCTTGTTGCCTTTACGGCTCATCTTGAGGGTGATGCACTGCTCAAGGCTCGAGAAGCAATGCAAGGTGGTTTAGACCGATTGCCTCGTACTGCACGTAAACTTACGGCTGACAAGGTGTGCATTGACCCCGACGCCATCGCTACAGCCACTGGATTTTCTCTTCCAATGGCGAGTTCCGGGTTTTCCCTTGCTATGGCTGCAACTCCTGTCCAGGCCAGTCAAGATTCCGAAATCGTCCCCATCGATTTGGTTCACCCCGGTGATCAAATTGAAATTAGAAGCGGGGAATTGATTCCAGCAGACGGTCGAATCATCGAAGGAAAAGGCGCTTTGGACAAGGCACCACTCACTGGTGAATCGGTTCCAGTCGATGTTGGTGTTGGTGACGAAATCGAAGCAGGGTTGGTTTTGGCTCGGGGTCCAGTAATTTGCGAAGTCATCGCAGTAGGTACTGAAACGCGTCTTTCTGGTTTGATTGATGCAGTCCATTCCTTCCGTGAAGCCCCACCCCGTCTGCAGAGTGGAATAGAGAAATTCACGGCAATTTGGGTTCCTTTCGTATTGTTTGGAGCCTTTGCTGTGTGGCATTTCATCTATCCAGACGACTGGAAAATCATCCTCCTACTTTGGGTTGTTTCATGCCCCTGCGCTCTCCTTCTCGCAACTCCAGTTCCTCACGCAGCGGCGCTTTCAAACGCAGCACACAAGGGAGTCATTGTTCGTGGTGGAGATGCTTTAGAACGAATGGCTCGGGTGAATTCAGTCCTGCTTGACAAAACGGGCACCCTCACCTCTGGCCGTCCGACCGTTGGTTCAATTGTAATGGGTAAAAACCGTCGTAAGAATTCAGCATTGCAACTGATGATGGGCCTTGAAGCTCGTTCATCCCATCCGTATGCTCTTGCTATGATTGCCCACTGCGAGGCAGAAGGTGCCAAGGCAGCAAGTCTGAGTGAGTTGAACGATATTGATGCTGGTGTTGAAGGGATACACAAGGGTGCAAAGGTCGCTTTCATACGGCCCGACAAGGCAAAAAGCATGGGGATTGAAGTTGAAGATTCCTTGGCTACCGCCTTCAAAACCGCCCAATCAAAGGGTTACGGGGCTAGCCTTCTGACAAAAGACGGTGTTGCCATCGCTCTTGCTACATTCATTCACGATGATACCCGCCAAGGTTCCGATAAGCTCATTGCATCCTTGAACAGGAGGAACATTCGTGTGGAAATTTTGTCCGGTGACCATCAAGAGGCCGTATCACAATTTGCTCGTTCGGTAGGTCTACCGGAGTCTGCCGCTCATGGCGGACTTAGTCCTGAAGAAAAGGTCAACTGGGTTCGTAATCGGTCCAAATCCAGCGTAACGATGATGGTAGGAGATGGATTCAATGACGCAGCGGCTCTTGCTGTTGCAGATGTTGGGGTTGCAGTGGGTACCGGAGAGTCGGTGAACCTAGAAGCTGCGGACATTCTCATTCCCGGAGATGACCCTAGCATGCTTACAGATATGATTGACCTTGCAAGGAGGGCACAACGGACATTGATGCAGAATCTCTTTTTCTCCGTGGCCATCACGCTGACGTTGGTTTTTGCAGTTGTGCAGCAGTGGTACGACCAACTCTGGGTTGGTGTTCTCATTCACGAAGCCTCTGTCATTCTTGTCATTCTTAATGGGGCTCGGCTTGCTCAAAATGGAGAAGCATTGGTGCTGCTAAAAGAAACACTACGCACGATGATTGCCGATACAAAGGAAGCATTTTCTTGCTTCAAACAACGGTATTTCAGTCCGAAGCAGAGTGTTACTTCGGTTTGACTGACGCGACATCTTCAAACCCTAAGAGCCAATCTGCGACTTAGGTGGGACGATGGGACGAGTACGAGGGGACCCAATTACGACCGCTCTGGCCCACCCTACACGCCGAGCCGTCTACATCGAACTGGCCTCTGCCGAAGAACGCAGCACTGTGCAGTTGCAAAAGGCAGTCGGAGTTGATCGATACAATCTCTATCACCACCTGAAAAAGTTGGCTTCTCTTGATCTGGTAGAGAATCATCGCGACCAAGGAAGAGCCCGATGGTGGCGAATTAACCAACGAGTTGACCTTCCTGAATTGCTCAATGTGACAGAGGGAACCCAACCAGTACCAGCCCCAACTCCCGCACTTCCGGCCCCAGCATCACCCGTTGCCACCATGGCGTCATTGGCTATTGATGAAGAAGGTAGAGAAGTTATTGTCCTCGACCTTGAAGGTTCACGAGACCAAGTGAGTGCAAAACAATTGATCGCACGTCTTTCGAATGAATTCGGTTTGACATTGGATATTCCATGGAATTTCATTCCTGAACGCTTGGTGTTGTACTCCAAGAAACGCTGATCTCCAAGGTGTTCACATGTCCGAAGAGTTCGTAATTGAATCCAAAGTTTCGCCTCCTCCCCTCTCTTGCCCCAAATGCAAAGGCATGCTGCCGATGAAATTGGGAGAAATCAATTGTACTCTCTGTGATGCAAAGGTGCGTATTGAACACCCTGTCACTCGCCGGAAATGGATGGAAGAAAAGGTCAGCTGTCCTGAATGCTCCAAAGTACTCGTTGCTGGCGTAGACACACGTCCTGCAGAACTGAAGTGTGGTATGTGTGATACCTACTTTACGCTTGTAGAACAGACGCCAAGGGTTGAGATTTCGTGCCCAGGATGCAATCGCCAACTTCGTATGAAGCGTCGGCCCGGCAAACGAGAGATTGAATGCCCTGCCTGTGACACGGAATTCACCGTTCGCTTCTGATTTACGCCTCGGCGCGGTAAAATTAGGTGTTGAAAGCGCTCCCTCATGCACCGTTTTCGTCGCGCTCCTTATCTATGAAGAGAAGTCCATGAAGAAGTGGATGGGATTCCAATGACAGTGAGCGAAAGCCACGACAACGAGGCCGTGAAGGCTGCGCAGATGCGTCGAGAGAATACGGAACGCGTTACGCTTGCATCGCTTCGTTCCCAATTCACCTCAAGTTCAACCTCAAGCCTTGATGAGGCGCTGGGGACTCAAGCACGGTTTCGGCAAGAAGAGCGACTGCGCGCTGATTTGCGTCGTGAACGTCGCCTTCGTCAACAAGCGATTACCGAGCGAGTCAACGCCATGCAGGAAGCAGTAAGCAAAGACCTAGCAACTCAACATGAAATGACGCTTGATGCTCTTGAGCATGAATTGCGAAACAACATGGAGCAGGAACTTGAACAATTGGAACGAGATGCATTGGCTCAAGAAGAATCAAGAATGCGTCAGGAGTTAGACCTCCGTCTCCATCGTCAGGTAAGTTCCCTGAAAGATCAGCATGAAGTTGAGCAGGACAAACTCCTTGAACAAAGGAAACAAGACATCAAATCAACGATTGAGACTCAGTTGCATGAAGAACATGAACGCCGTCTTTCAATCCAAAAGGAACGTCTTTCCCTTGAATACAACCAAGAATTACAACATCGGCTCCGGGATATTGAAGCAACGCTTACCCAAGAAATGGAAGAGCGGTTTGTGGAAATGGAAGAGCGAGAAATATCTCGCTTAGAAGAAGGACACGCGGCTCTTCTCTCCGAACGAGAGGACCAATTACGCCGCGGTATTCGCACCCGTCTTGAACAACAACTCCGACAACGCCTCAAGCAACGAGAGGCGCGCTTAAAGGTTGAATTTGAGCGACGCAGTTTGCGCCTTGAAGAAGATATTGCTCAACAACTTCAATCAGATATTGAACACCAACTCCGAAAGGAAACTGATAATCTAGAAGAGCGAATGCGCGAGGATGTAGAGTTGGCCATTGCAAAACGAAGAGGCGATCTACGTGTCGAAATCGAGCAAGAGCTTGACGGCCAACAATCGACCAAACTAGCAGAGAGGAAATCTCGATTGAAGGCCAAGTATGACCTTACATTCAGTAAAGCAGTGGATGATATTTCCCGCTCACTCCAAGATGAGATTGAAGCGGAACTTGAACACCGCATGGAACATGAATTCCAAACCTACCGTAATGCACGTGAGGCTGAGATTCAAAACCGTCTCTCACGGTATCGTTACGAGCGGGAAGCGGAGCTTAGAGACCAACTTGAGGCCCAATATGGAGCAAATAAGAACGATTGGACCGAGCGTCTCGACCTGGAATATCAATCCCGAGAAGCGGCTGCCCGTAAGGCGATTATGTCTGAAGTCGATGCGCAATTGCGCAACGAGCGGCTCACTTATGAAACAGATTTGGACCTCCTAAAGGAAGAAACTACTCTTGAGTTGGAAGTTGAAATGGAAGAGCGGCTCCGTGACTTCAAGACCCGTAAGGAAGAAGAAGTCGCGACTCAACTTGAACGTCAACTCGACAAGCGAGAAGAAATCATGCGAAACAAGGCTCTCATCGATGTTCGCAAGCGAGAATCTCAAATCCGTGCGGAAATTGAAGGCCAACTCGGCTTGAAACGTGCTGAAATCCGTGATCGCTTGAAAGGACTCTCTGAGAAGATGGACTCGTTCAAGGAAATGGCAGAAGAAAAGATGCGTGATGCGGTCAATCAACAAATCCAGTCCGAAATTGACATGGATGAAACCGAACTTCAAACCCGAGAAAAGGAATTCAATGCCTTGCAATCAACCGATACACGAGCAGAAAAGCGCCAAAAGTGGATGCAATCAATCTCAGGCCAAGCACCAGCAGCGTTTGGTGCGGGAGCCATGGACCCCTCAGCACTTGGAGCCCGTCCAGACGGTCTTGGAGCAGCAGCAGGGCGACCTATGCGTGGAATCATGGGTCAGCAAGATCAGCCTGAATCTCGATTGGGCCTTGGTGGAATGAGGGCGCCGTCAACCAGTGCGAAGCCCTTGGTAAGCGCCCAGCCGATTGTTCAACCGATTCGTAATGTCCGCCAGCCAATGGCGCAACCCGTCCGGAATGTTCGCCAACCCATCGGTCAACCTCCCGCAGCGATAACTCCGCAAGAAGATATTGCGATGGAGGAAGCCGAGGTAGTGCATGATATCGTTCAACCTATGGTTGAGCCTAGCGCAGTTGAGGAGCCGCCTCTTGTTGAAGAACCGATTCCAGTCGCTGATCCTGTGGCAGAGCCCGAGACCGAACTCCCAACCGAGGACATCACTCCTGACGTGGTGCCTGAAGTAGAATCTGACATCGAGCAATCATCTGAGGTGTCTGAAGAAGTAACGGCCCTCGCAGAAGAACTTCTCGAAGAAACAATTCTTCGTCCTATTGGTGGGGTTCTGACTCCTGTTCAAGACAGAGCCGAAACTGCTGTTATTACCCCGGTTGGCCATATGCTCATGCCTGCTAAGAAGCGAGGAGCCCCTCCTTCAACATCAGTTGGTCGGCCTACAGCGGCATTACGTCCAGTGAAAGGGACATTGACTCCAGTCACCAAAAAACCGGTGAAGAAAATGGTTCCAGAGGACGATGAAGAGCAGGATTGACTCTAGCCCCGACGTTCACAAACATACGCGCTTTTCATATCATACGGAGACCTCCGTACATCATGAAGCGCGCATATGCAGTTGTTGCAGTCTTTATTTTGTGCCTTCAAAGTGCAACCCTAGGTCTCGCAAGCGCCGAACTACCCAACATTACTGATGCTGGACAAACCGATGAACTTGACCGAAGTTTAGTTCTGTGGTCGGTTCTTGATGATGGTAAAATTTTGACCGTTGATGCGTATGGGAACATTAGTGTAAATGCGCTTACCAACGGAGTTCTTTCTGCACAGTGGTCACTTTTCCTAGATGTTGATGCACAAAAAGCCCGGCTCGACGATGCCAAGGAATTGGTTGCTATTGCGCATCAAAGCGGAGCATATGTTGTTCAATTGAGCACAGAATCAATTACAGAAAACATCACTCTTCCTGACCCCGTTAATGATGTAGAATGGGATCATCAAGGCGACCTATGGCTTGCTCAGTACGCAGGTAAACGTCGGGCTGAGGAATATTCAGCATCCACGCCAACAGGAATCGGTTCAACCATAATTTCTTCTGGAATAAGTGCGTTTGAAATATTAACAGATGGGCGCCTCGCTATCGCATCTTATGATAAGAAAATCTACATTCACGATAATGGGGGCACCCTCATCAATACCATCACGGATTCAACAGGAATTATCTCTTCGCTTGTTGAGACATCAAACGGAACGCTTCTAGCGGGGACAACAGGAGGAACCGTCTACAAATTTGATACGGATTCGTGGGATGTCGACACGCTTATCCTTCCACATACAAAGCAAATCACCTTCATGTCACTGAATGGGGATATGTTTGCAATTGGGGCAAAGCAGGGCCAATTTTCACTGGTGAATTCAACCGATTTCACAGAATTGGAAACCTATATTGG
The DNA here is from genome assembly GCA_018662715.1 of Methanobacteriota archaeon. GTDB lineage: Archaea > Thermoplasmatota > Poseidoniia > Poseidoniales > Poseidoniaceae > Poseidonia. The sequence goes on from JABJFP010000251.1 coordinate 9,534, forward strand.
AACAGGTGACGTCATTGGTTTCAAAGGCACGTTTTCAGGCCAACTGTTCATTGCAGGAACAACTCCAACCTTTTCGGCAATCCAATTTTATGATTTGGACTCTGACATGGACGGAATCAACGACCTCAACGACGACTTTCCAAACGATTCAACCCAATCCAGTGACTCCGACGGGGACGGTTATGGGGACAATGCTAACGGTTTCAACCCGGACTCATTCCCAGCCGATGGAACTCAGTGGGAGGACCTTGATGGAGATGGCTACGGAGATAACCCCACGGGAACATCACCCGATTTGTTCCCAAATAACGCCGAACAGTGGAGCGATTTAGATGGGGATGGCTACGGTGATAATTCAAACGGTCAAGATGGGGATGTTTTCCCAGAAGAAGCGACCCAATGGAGTGATTCCGACCTTGATGGCTATGGAGACAATCTTGAAGGGTTCAGGCCCGACAGTTGCCCCACAATAAACGGATTTTCTACGAAAGACCGCTTTGGTTGTCCTGATGGTGACTTTGACGGCTATTCCAACCCTGATTCAGAGTGGACAGCACTCGACGGAGCAGACGCATTGCCCTCACAGGGGACCCAATGGGAAGACCAAGACGGCGACGGCTATGGGGACAACGGGGATGGTGAAATTCCCGACACGTGTCCTTGGGAATATGGGACCTCAACGAAAGCATGGGAAATTGATTCTGAAACCACCATTGGATACGTTCAAACACCATCCTATGGATGTCTGGATGTCGATGGTGACGGATGGGTTGACCGAACAGAATCTCCATTGATGGATAAGGACCCCAACGAACACTACGATGGAGACGGTGATGGAGTCGGTTCAAATGCTGATTATGATGATACAAGTCCAAACATTGCAACAGAACAAGATTACTGCCTGAACAATAAAAACGACACTTCTGAACGTTGCACTGGCTGGAATAACCCTGCATATCAAGCCTATAGGAATGGGTTAGTCAATGAAACTGAGTTGGGATTCTATGCATGGAATACCTCTCTTCAAGATGATGCGGGTGGCAATTCTGCACTCAATGTTGATGAGGATACTCTAAATCAAGTCATTAAATTCGGTCTTGCTGTTTTTGCTGGATTAACTGTTGTTATCCTCCTCGTTGCCTTCCTGGTCAACAAACGAAAACAAAACAGTTCACAGAAGGTATACGGTGGAGTCACCGCTTCTCAATCAACAAACGCCTCCAAGGAGGCTTTGGAAGGAAAAGGAGGAATGTCTGCTGAGGGGGGAATCATTTCGGATGACATTTGGGATGATGATGTTAAGCAACTTGACTTCCAACCTGAAAAGAATGGCTTTGATGATATGGAACTCAAGTCCGGTGAAACAGTTACGGAAGCCAAGAGCATGACCTACGATGAAGAAAGCATCGAATCCATTGCGGGTATGCCTTCACAAGCTGCACCAGCAGAACCAGAGGCAGTACCTGAAGCGTCCATTCCCGATGAAGCTCCTCCTCTCCCAGAGGGTGGATTACCTGACGGTTGGACTGCCGATCAATGGCGTTGGTATGGCCATGAATGGTTAGCAAAGTATGGGGACAATTAGACCCAGACAATAGGAAGGCTTTCTTTCAAAGAACCGAGTTCAGAACCCGAATACATGGGTTTGCCGTCAATCTTGAACGTATTCATTACGAGCCACAGAAATCCATTCCAAGCCGTGGAGTCGGCGAACAATTCGACCTTTCCGTAAATGGCAGCCATCAATAACTTGGATTCATCGGTATCTTCGCCACAAAGAGCCTTTACCAATTCTTTCGCAGTAAAGCGATAACCAGGTGGGCGCC
>JABJFP010000325.1 GCA_018662715.1 Methanobacteriota archaeon
ACCACCGCCACCACCACCAGCAACCATAAGTAAATCAGCTGATACAGCAAGATTTCCTATACTAAGTGTACCGCTTGATGTGAATGTGTGAACTCTATAATTTCCAACTGTTGTTATTGTTCCACCTGTAGGTAACGATTTAATTACTGAGGTTTGTGAATTACTAGATGGAGTTCCATCTACGTTAACAATTGATATAGTAATTGTATCTCCAGCACTCTGTCCATAAACTGCAGCAGGAACATCTACAGTTACACTACCAGATGATACTGGTCTTCCTGTAACAGTTGCAAGTGCTGTTGCACCTTCTTTAAATACAATATCAATATTGTCTGTTGCATTAGAAACTGCTAATGTCAGTCCTGTTCCAAATCCTGCTGTAATATTTCCAGTTACGCTATCTAATGTGGGAATTAAGTTTGTTGAAATCCAAGCAGAACCATCATAGAATTCTAATGAACCAGTTGTTGAGTTGTATCTAGATTCACCTGTATCTGGACTAGATGGTCTTTGTGCAGTTGTACCAGCTGGTAAAGAAAGTCCACCAGTTGATGTATTGGGTTGGTCTGAAATCGCTGTAGGTGTTACTACAACATTGTCCAATGCAGATGCAACAATGTCGCCATCAGCTTCAAATAGTTCTGCTATAATTTTTGATTTACTTGCCATTAGAGTTGATACCTCACCATTATTTCTGAAGCGTTAGCAGGAGCAAATGTAAACGTAACAACTCCTGTACTTGAATTGATTGCATAATCTATTGTTGGTTTTAAACAAATACCATTATAGAAAACAAATGCATTGTTTGTTGTTACACTAGTATTACTTAAAGTAAATGTAGTATCCGAACCATCGCCAGTAAAATTGTCGTAAATATAATCTGGGCCTCTACGAACATGAGAACGAAGTCCACCCATATGTTTGATTTCAATATCTGCACTTGTGTCTGGAGCAGATGTAAATGTAACTACATTGTTTGCAAGAGCATAGTTCGTTGCAACTTTCTGAAGAATACCATCAACAAATACCATAATAGAATCTGCATTTGCTGGTGTATCAGAAAGTGTGAATGTTACGTCTGAACCGTCACCAGTGAAAGTATCTGTAGTGAAAGTTTGAAGATTAGATGCAAGTTCTGTTGCCCCAATAGAACCAGCAGGTGGTTTCATATTGTAAGGCCCTACACCTTTGTGAATGACGTAGATGACTGCACCAGTTGGTACTGTCTCTGAGAAGTTTAGAATTCTAGGTTGAGAACTTGAGTTTTCGTGAACTGTATAAGCGGTATCTGGTTCTTGACGAACATTATCTAATACTACTTCAATGTTTGAGGACTCACTGCCTGGAACATCAATGCTTAACTCAACAGCAGCAGCATAGGTTGTCGAACCAACTGAAATACTTCCAAAGTCTGTTTTTACAAAATCTTCCTTTGGAAAACTTGTAGAGACTTGATTTATAAATGGTACGCCCAAGTAACTTGACATTATTTTCTACCCCTTATGCAACATCTTCTAGAATTGAACATACTACATCAACAGTTGATGCAGATGCATATACTCTAACTTGATCATCACCGTTTAACACTACTTTTTGACCTGACACCACTTTTAATGCACCGCCCGAAGGGATTGGTGCATTTTTTACAATGTGATAAGATGCAGTTCCAGATGAATCATATAACTGAACAGTAACCTGTACAGCAGATGAACCTGTGTTTGCAACGTCAAGTTCAATTAGAATTGAGTTAACGGCAGAACCATTGTTTGCAGTATAGACAGCAGTTGGTGAAGAACTATTTGTACTCACACTTGTCGCAAATGCGTTTTTAAAATTGTTTGCCATTCTGACTTCTTCCTTTTTTTATATACTCTTATTTATAACGATTAACCAAGTGCAACACCAATTGCAATGGAAAATCCTTCAGTTGCCATAACACCACCAGTAGTAGGATGTGACATGCTGATTCCGTTTTCGTTTATCAATGCACCATTAATATATAAGTTTCTCCACTCTTTGCCACTCTCACCTAAGTCATAAGTGTTTGTTGCATTGGGGACAATATTAGATGTCAAGTCTGCATTGAAAGTTACACTATCTGTATCTCCATCACCAAGTGTAATGTTTCCATCAGCAGTTATATTGCCTGATGCATGGACGTTACCAGTTACTTGGATACCGTTAGTATCTGTTGTTAATTTTGTGCTTCCATTAAACTGAAGTTTAACTCCACTCGTAGAATCTACATTTAAAGTTCCTGTACCATCGTGTTTGATGATAGAGTTAGAAGCATCATGGTATAGTTGCAAGTCATCACTTATACCCATCTTAATACGATAGGCAGATGCACTTGTTGAATCTTCAAAGTCAATTACGTTAGGTAGTAATACAGTAGACAACCCATTTTGCAATTCTTTGATTGCTTCCAATGCATCTGTTACTGCAACACCGTTAACAGTTGAAGGTAAATTTGCAATATCACCTAAATCTGTAGCGAGTCGATTAAACTCAACTCTCCACTCTTCAAAAGTAAAACTTGCTGGTGCGTTTCTATCTGCCATTATTTTTTATCCACTAATTGCAATAAGAGATTTTTAATTTCGTGCATCTCGCACTTTAGATTATTTATGTCTCTCACTGCACTCCTAAGTTCATCCTTTGATGCTTTTGCATTTCTTGAACGAGTTACTGCTGCTTCGTAAGCTGCCATATTAGTATTGACAATTGCTCCCGAAACTGTATCACGGGCAAGGTCTTGATGATCTTTAACTTTTAAATAATCCGTCATTCTATGTCGCCAATGCAATTGCCCGTAAGTCTTTCATACGAGGCGGTTCTGCACAGTTTGTTCCTTGCATTCTAATCTTGATTGCGAAAGAAATAAACTCTGGTAAGTTGTTTACTGTATATTCTCTTTCAATGAAATCATCGAAATCAACTGAAGAGTTAACATTTGAATCTGGTTCACCAGCAGTATTGAAGTACGTCCAACCAATTTCATCAAAGTCAGATGCATCATCTGAACGAAGTATCTTATACATTAATTGAATTTCTGCACTATCAAACTTAACTGCATCAACGAAACATTTCAGAGATGTAGCAGGAGTTTTCAATTGCGCCTTACGAGTAATGTAAACCACTTCTCCAGAATCACCTTCTGGTTCGTTTGCAGAATTAAACTCAGCAGATGGATAAACATCAGAAGATGTATCTACATTGTCTAATCTGTTTGCAACTGTAACGATAGTCTTTCTATCCAAATCAATGATTGGTGAAAGGTTCTCTACAGATGAAGTCATAGTGAAGATGAGTTCAAATGATTTGTTACCAGATAGTTCGTTTGTTTCGTTAACTTGTGAACATATAATCTTAGGGTCTTCAAAGTAATAGTTATCAGTAATCGGTATTTGGTCTGCTTGTGACAGAGTTTGTTTAACGAAAGACTGTTGAGCACCACTTGGAGATGTACCAGTTGTTGTTCTTGTCTTAGAAGAAATAGTTGTATTTGGATGTTCAATAACTGGAACAAGAGTTTGCATAGTATCAATCAATGCGTTCTCTGTTGCAGTAACACTTGTGCCACCACCTGTGATATTACCAGATGCACTAGCAGTTGTAGCAACTGTGTATGAGTCAATCTGAATATCTTGTAATGCAACATGTGTCTTATTAATTTCTGTTAGTGGAATACCACTTAACATATACAACTCTACCACTGAAGCATCTGCATGAAGAACATCTGTTCCTTCAACTGCACGAGTCAGAGAAGATATAGTTGTACCAGAAATAGTTCCAGATATAACCTCACTACCAATCTTAACAAAACAAGTTCCACTATTTGGGAATCCTGTATCTGTTGCAAGAGTTAATGTTGTTGCTGCCGCAGCGAGAGAACCGTTTAATGTTGTCGCAATATTAGAAGATACACCACTAATTGTAACATTATTAGATGTGTTGTACATGTGATGATCTGGATGCGAAACTTTAACTTTGTTCGTTGAAGCAAATGTTCTGATTGGGTTTTCTTTAAGTGTCTTAACTGGAAGTACATCGTTTACCAATGTAACTGCCGCAGACTTAGATGTATCAAAGGTTGCACGATATAGAGTAAACTTCAAGTCCTCTAAATCATATGCAGTCCATGTAGTATTGTTCTGTGATTTAAATAGAACACCAAGATATGGTTGTTCTGAAACCAAACGTGAACCACCTACATCAGTTTCACCCATTCGTGAAATCCATGCAAAGTATTTCTGTGAGTCTGTAAATAATACAACACAATACTCAACACCATCTTTAACATAAACAGGTTCATCAAATGTAACTGTAGTTGCTACTGAAGCATCATCAGAGATTGAAACCTCTGAAGGTTCAAGAGTTTTAGAACCGAATGGTAATACCTTAGTTGTAGGATACCCATTATCCATTTCTCTAATTTGAATAGTAACTGGAAGTGAAGGGTCTTTGCCTTGGAAAAAAGTATCAATCTTAGTAATATATTCTCCACCTTCTGCTTGTGGCATAAAGGATTGTGCAAGCGGATCCCACCAACCAACAACTTCTCTTCTAGTATCAGTTCTACTTGTTGCTTCTGTTTGAGATACATTACGAACCTCAACTCTTGCATTACGAGTAGCAATAATAGTTTCTTGAATTGTACTTAGAATACCAGTTGCAGAATAAATTGCTTGTGCAAATGTTTCTGGTTCTGGAGCAATTTCATTTTTGTCCGAAGAAGTTAATCTGAATACCCTGTCACCAGTTCTGAAACGAGCATTTCCTTGAACATTAGGGTCTGGAATTGCAAATGTACCTACAATTTTACCAGCCGCTGATGTAATCAAATTACCACCAGCACTTCCACCAGATGGAGTTACTAATGATGTTACATTTGATTTATCAAAGAATGGATAAACTTTTGTAAGAGGTTTCATTCCAGTAACATTGAATGTGATGTTTCTTGCACGAATGAAAGGAATCAATGCACGAGATACAACTCTATCACCTTGTGACTCTGTATCGATTTGTGCAACAACTGTTGTATTAACCCCTCTTCTAGAACGTGTTCCAGTTTCAGTTTCAGTTGTTTGTCTAATAACAGCACGCCCAGGCACAGAACGAGATTCAGCAGAACCGAATGAATGGTCTCTCCAAGTATTCGAAGTGGATGTTGTAACACCACTCCACTGTGTTTGCCATGCGTTCCATACTGTACCCAATGCATTTGCATTCTGAGCAAGTATTGTGTCGAAGTTACCTTCTCTGTTAATAATCAAATCTGGGATTCTAGTAGTTTCAAACCACTCATCACCAGATGGAGATAGTCTACAAATACCAGCCCATGCAAATGATAGTACAGGGTTTAGGTTTTCAATACGAGTTGCATATGGTTGCTCTACTGCAACTTTGTGTGTGTAAGGAAGTGTTAGAACGTCACCAGTTTTTTGATATTGGTCATTAGTTCTATCAGTGTCCGTTGTGTTTTCTTCTGCAAGAGCAACACCCTTCATAAAGTATTTTGGACGAAGTTCACCGTTCTGCATATCTATAGCATTTCTATAGTCTGGATGCTTCACGTTACCAGTTGCATGTCCTTTAAAGTTATCTACCAAGAAACCAGATTTGAATCTATCAAATCCATCTGCATCTTGAATTTGTAAAGACTTTGCATCTTTCTCTAAAAGGTTCAATGCAGTGTAGTATTCCATATTCTCAATACGAGCTTCTAGTTTACCAATGTCACGCATTGTGTATCTGCGGTTATTTACTGAAGTATAAGTTACATCAGCAATATCAATAACGAAAGCAGGCAGAGTGATATCAGCAAGTTTCATTGCATC
>JABJFP010000331.1 GCA_018662715.1 Methanobacteriota archaeon
GAGCGTTGGGTTCGCTTGAGCATTCAGCTCCTCGCGTCTCATATTAGCCTCTGTAGCAGTCATATCGCGATCAGAGCGGTTAAACATATTGAACAGATGCCCGTGGTAAGCCTCATCGATAGAGTCTTGCAGCTTGCGCCAGATGTCCATTCCCACCTGGTAGTTGCCACCACCAGACAGCTCATAGACTGGATTCTTCCCGGCAGCTGATGTCTCAGCATAGTAGTTGACCTCAGCAGCACCAAGTCCCACGCCTTCCTCTTTCATGTAGCTAGGAGCCATGACAGGGGGAACAGCAGCACGTTCGCCCATTACCATCATGAACTTGCCAGCGTAGTTAGCTTTGTATGCATCAGGAAGGATCTCGTGAGCAGGACAGTATCCCCAAGGGCTACCATCCACCTCATACCGGCTTGATACAATCTCGAAGTGATCGTTGCCTGAGTCGAGGATCTCATGCTTGCTATCACGCTCAACGACGCGAACAGTGTAAGCCATGCCCTTGTTCCCAGCTTCCTTCTTCAGCTTCCACTTGGGCTGCTTCTCGATCACAACGAGGAAGTCATGAGTAGTGCTACGTCGCTGTGGATCTTCCACCTCGCGTTGTAGCTTACTCGAAAGGTTCTCTTTACCCCACATTGCAGCAGCACGGTAGGCTGGCCACTTGTAGCAGGCTCCGAACGTGTCAACCTTCTCCGCATGATCGTGATCAATCACGTAGTTCATGGGGTCGAAGCGACAGAAGTTCATGATATCCTCACCCTGATCGTCATTCTCCCACTTCATCCTCATCGTCCCTGTTCCCAGCTGTGAACGGTCGAAGATGGCCCTGTGGTTTACTGTGTGAAAGTTTGAGGAGCGCAGGTAATGCATGACGGCCTCACCAGCTTCCCGGTAGACCTTCTCAAGACTCAGGTTCTTACGATCCTCCCAAGCTGGACGCATTACGAGCCAATCACGGTCGCGAGGATACAGCATCGAAGTGATGCCATTGGCCTGCATACGGCTCTTAGTCCTCAGTGTAGTGTCGTAGATCTCATTGTGAGGCACGTATCCACTGACATTCCCTCGACCGTTGTAGTTGCGGGAGTTCATCAACCAGGCAGTCTCTTGCCATAGATACTCATGTGGGAGACGTAATGCCTCCAACTGATCGAATCTTTCGACTGTCTGTTTGCCTGTCATTTAACCTAGAGTGGTATTGGTGGCTGGCGCTCCGGCTTGGATGGTGTCCTGATAACCGAAGCGACCGCGCATCCTCTTCTTCTGATCCTCCTGCTCCCGCTTGATGGCGAGCGAGGACTGTTGTGCTGGTGCAGCTACCGGCGCAGCTTTTGGAGTCTTTGGCATTCCCATGTCTTTGCTAATACTGGATGATTGGTAATCCCTCAACGCTATAGATTGCCCACACCGATTGGCCTCTGCTTACCCGGCCCAGTTGACTCGAACGCTCTTAACTCTGGAAGCATCTTGTTCTGGATGGCCTCAGAGATGTATCCGAACGCATCAGCAGGGTGAGACGACCAGTCGTGAGCGATCTTGTTCTCGATGTAGCCTCCTAGACGGCTCTCCTTGCGGTGGTATGCACTGAGGGCTTCGATTAGGCCACCCTCGCCAGCTAAAGAGTCATGGAACCATAGCTGATTGAACATATCTGTCATCATCCTGATGCGCTTCTCGTCTGCACCATGAGGTCCACGGGGTAGAGTCTTGACGTTCATGAGTCCAGCTTCTGCCAGCTTGTCTGCAAAGCTCATGTTATCCGCGTGCTTGTTGTCACCATCGTGAGGGAGGAAGTGGTGACCGTAGTTGTAGCCCTTGGCCATCATATGAGCCACACGCTCGCCGGTCTTGAGATCCAGCCCAGAGTCGCAATCAATGATACGGTAGGTCAGCCCCACACGCTGGAAGTAGACCACGCAGGTGTTGGCGGGCGCTCCGATGTCCCATGTGGTGTGGACGAGTGCAGACTCATCGATGGGGAACGGTCCGATGCGCCCCTCATTCTCAGCGCGAGCCATATCAGCAGCGTAGATTGCACCTGGTCTGCCGATGCTGAAGTCGCACTCATACTCCTGTCGGAAGTCAGAATCGGACACGGTATAGTCATCTTGGATGCTTTTAAGCTCCTCAGGGGGCAATATTCCACTGTCACTCGCACGGATGACCGCGCTGTGCCAGTCATCAGCAGCCTCAGCCTGCAAATGTCTCTTGTAGAAGGCATTCTTGCCCTTGGGTGTCCCGATGAACCAAGCAAACCCCTGATAATCGGAGAGACATGGGCGGATAACCTGAGACCAAGCAGCCGGAACGATGTCAGCTGGCTCATCCATGATCAAGTAATCAGGGTCGGCTGTCAGTGCACGTGCCAGACCCACGAGGCGAGAAAGCCCGTGGGAGAGCCCGCCAGCAGAATCA
>JABJFP010000252.1 GCA_018662715.1 Methanobacteriota archaeon
ATCGCGAGAATATGCGCACAGACGGCGCACAGATTCAGACAGACTCAGATTTTGCGCCATCCACTGGCTGGTTCCTTTTTTGCTCAGTAACGTGTGCTCATAGGCAAGGAGCGTTTCCTGGAGCGCTTTCAATTGATGACGTGCCTCTTCAATGCGCGTGGAATCTCTCGTTCGTATGTTAATCATCAATTCCTTCAATGCTGACTGCCATTCCGGCACATGGTAAATCGGACTATCTTTGGTATGTTGGTCGATGAGCTGTGGGTATTCAATAACGAATTGCGTCATGGTAAATGCGTGGTCCATCATACGCTCCAGGCACCGGGCTAGATTGGCATATTCAAGAGCCTGAGTTCGTGTAAGGTTCAGTTTTGTCGCTACCAAGTGCGAATCTAACAAGATCCGAACCTGCCGTTCAATCAAATACAGCAAAGCATCAACTTCACTTTCACGTTCTTCTGCATCGCTGATGAATTCCTTATCCCCTCCTTCAAACACACTAATGACGTCTCTCATGAGTGATGTTACTTGGAGATACATACGGTTGAGACTCGAATGGAGGGGCATGTCTCCAGCATTCAGAAGGCAGCGTAAGTCCAAGCGTGTTTCTCGTTCATCTATTATTTCAAAACCTCGCGTTGCTCGGAGAAACCGCCGAATTGGATGATTTAATGATTGACGATTTCCCTCCTCAAATTCAATGGTTATCAGGTCAGCACCGGAGATGTATGCGCCCATCAAATGGTCATGAAGGCTGTTTTCCGGAAGGGTTTCAAAATTGAAGTACACGTGCTTCTCAAGAGATGTTGCCAAGTCCAGAGGAGTGATTCTTAATGCACCACTTGGTCTCCAATCAACTCGGAGAGAATCTCGAGATTTCAACTGCTGCTCAAGGATCCAGGGCTTCGGAAGGCTCAACGTAAACGTACTGCCTCCCGTTGATTGTAATTTTCTCACTTCGTGGTCACCCGGTCCAAGAGCCATAACCTACGCTCCAATATACTTCTATATAGATTATACACAATTTCGTATAAGTACCAATATTCTATGGAGGTAACATGGAGCCTCTTATTTTCATTTTGATCGGTCTGTCAATTGTCGTCTGTGCCTACATGGCATGGAACATTGGAGCAAATGATGTCGCAAACGCTATGGGAACCTCTGTTGGTTCACGAGCGCTAACACTCAAACAAGCGGTGGTCATTGCAGCAATTTTTGAATTCGCTGGAGCATTTTTCGCTGGGGACGCCGTGACCGATACGGTGCGAAAGGGTATTCTTGTCGTGCCGTTCAATGATGATGGAGTTGTTGTTGACACCCTCTTGTCCCAAGATATCGCTCTTGGATTCATTGCAGCAATGATGGCGGCCGCTACATGGTTGACCATTGCGACACGCATGGGCCTCCCTGTGTCTACGACCCATTCGATTATCGGTGGAATCATCGGTGTTGGATTGGTCCTTGAAGTTAAGTGGGAAATGGAACTCATCGATTGGGAGAAAGTTGGTCAAGTTGTCATGTCCTGGGTTGCAAGCCCGTTGATGGGCGCCCTCATCGCCTTCTTTTCGTACATGATTATCAAGAAAACAGTATTGGATAACGACGACCCAGTATCTCGGTCAAAGTGGCTAGCTCCTATTCTTGCCTTTCCCACATTTTTTGTTCTGGGCCTCGCTCTGCAGTTCAAAGCGCTCAAGGGTTTTATTTCTCGAGCACATTCAAACGGCTGGATTGACAAATCAAACTGGTTACCTGCAAAGGAAAATGGTGTCTTCAATCCCTACGCGGAAAATGCATGGCTTCCACTCAACGCTTTGTTTCTTGCAACCATGATCGGTGCTTTTGCAAGCCTTATCCTCTACTTCGTTCTTCGCAGAGTTGACATTGAGGAAGAAGTGCGAGGATTCAAGGGTGTAGAACGAATCTTTGTTTGGTTGCAAATCATTACTGCCGCATACGTCGCTTTCGCACACGGAGCGAACGACCGTTCGAATGCTATAGGACCAATGGCAGCCGTTTGGGACGTATTCTCTAACCCCGAACTTCAGTTGGCTGAGCAAGCCCCAATCCCGCTTTGGCTCGTTCTCCTCGGCTCTGTTGGTATCGCAATCGGTGTCATGACATGGGGTTGGCGAGTTATGGAAACCATCGGTAAGAAAATCACCGACATTACACCAACCCGTGGTTTCGCAGCTGAATTCGGAGCAGCGACGACAATTCTCATCTTTTCAATGCCCTTCCTTGCCGTTCCAGTGTCAACAACGCATACATTGGTCGGTGCCGTTGTTGGTGTAGGGCTTGCTGGCGGTGCAAAAGCGGTTGACTTCCGAGTGTTTGGAAAAATTGCAGCCTCTTGGGTAGCGAGTGTCCCAGTAGCAGCATTTGGAGCCATTGTTCTCTTTGTTGGTTCGGGCGGCTCCGTGTTGAACATGATCGTGATTCTACCGATTTCATTCATTGCCGTCGGATACGCAATTTGGAAGAGTGGCGGAGAAATCCACATAGAAGACGCACTGTCTGACGCCAGTCAAGACAGGTTGACTGTATCCCCATTCCACAAATTCCATGAGCACGCTCAAACGGTAGAAGTAACCGTGAATCACATGCTCAAGGCAGTTAACGATGCATGTGATGGAAATGACCCATCTGAAGCGATACAGGCCACAATCGAGGCTGAGTTAGAAGCTGACAATGTGAAGGCGGAACTTCGTAAAATGGTGAGTGACGACATGAGGTTTGGTATCCAGGTTGGCATGGATGATTTCCTTCATATGGTCTCACGCCAAGACCGAATCGCGGACTATGCTCAGAACGTTGCTGAACAGCTTGCATTCCGAGACCTCTATGACGACGAAGAAGCGAAAATCAACCTCAAGAAAATGGCCAAAGTGGTTGCAGCAACGGTTGCAACTTACGAAGACACCGTCAACGCACTAAGGGAATTTACCATTAGTGGAGAAACCAAGGCAGCTCGAGATGAACTTGCAAAGCACATCAAAGAAGTGAATCTCATGGAGCACGAGGCAGATACAGTTGAGGCAGAAGCGGCAAGGTATGTGTTCAGTAACGGGGACGATTCACCGCTTGCGGCCATGCACATGTACCGAGTCTTGCAACGCCTTGATGACGTTGCCAATGCTTGCGAAAAGGCTGCAAATGCATTTATCCCAATTCTTAACAAGTGAACTTCGGGAAAAGGTCGATAATTTATTTCCGACATAGTTCGGAGTGTTCTATCTCCAAGAAAGGGTTGTTCAATGCTCCAAGGCAGAGCGTAATTCACAATTCAGCTAACACCTTCTCAGGTTTAAAACGAATCACTTCTAATAGGAAATTAGCCCAAAGCATGAGGTTTCCTATGAAGAGGTTGGATGCATATGTTGCTTCAGGGGGGATTTCGACCAGGCCGAATGTTCCTGTTGCGTCGTAGAAATTACTGTCCAGCGCACCAGAGATCATGTTGGTCACAAAAAAACCAACGAGAAGTGTACAGGCAATTCCGATGAACATGGCTTCAGCACCCTTCCGAACCCCAGTCATTAAACCAACCAGTATTGAACTAAGAATCATGCTAATGCAAAGTATTGCTGGCCCAATGACGTACATGAATTGGAAATAGGTTTCAGGCGCTCCAAGGTGAACTTCTCCGTCAGCGTTTATTACAACCGAATCTGAGTTGTTGAAGAAGAAGAATACGGCAAGTAATCCTCCCCAGAACGCAAGAAAACCGATGAGGTATTGAAGCAAAAACTTCGATGTAGACCCCTTTGAATCAAACAGCCCCATAGTTCCCCCTAGAGGCCCAAATTAAAGCCACTTTCTCAACGAGGCTTTGATATCATTGAAACCTGACGAGTTACCATCCGAGCCGCTCCCTACCGGGCAAATGCCCAACAGAGGATTACGGCTAAGGGTGTGATTGCATGGCAGGAATGGACCCACAACTCAAGGCCAAATTACAGAAACAACGGTACCATATCGTTGGTGAACATGGCGGTGTGAAAACCTGCCACTGGACCAAAGAATCTCTGCTTCGTGACCGACAGTGCTACAAAGGAAAATTCTACGGTGTTGAGAGCCATAATTGCATGCAAATGTCTCCAGTCGTCGACCAGTGCAATCTCGCTTGCACGTACTGTTGGCGAGAACCCCACATGGACACGCTTGAACTTACTGACCAAGATCCTCTCGATTTACTGTACGAGTCAGTACGTGCTCAACGCCGCCTTCTTTCTGGCTTTGGAGGCAATCCAAAAGTACCTCGTGAGAAGTGGCTTGATGCCCAAAACCCAAAACACGTTGCAATTTCTCTTAATGGAGAGCCAACCCTTTACACCCGCCTTTCAGAATACATGGATTTGTGCCATAAGCATGGAATGACAACCATGCTGGTAACCAACGGAACTTTGCCGAAGGTTCTTGAAAAATTAGATACGCTCCCAACCCAACTCTATGTTTCAGTTGATGCTCCAAACAAGCAAGTGTTTGACGATGTTTGCCGACCAAAATACAACCACGGCGCATGGGAACAATTTGAGAAGACCATTGACCTCCTTCCGTCCCTAGACACGCGGATCGTATGCCGCCACACGTTGATGAAAGGAATCAATATGAGCGATGAACATATCTCCCAATTTGCTGCATTGGACAACCGTGCTGACCCGGACTTTATTGAAAACAAAGGCTACGTTTTCGTCGGACACAGTCGGGAAAATTTGTCGATGGAGAACATGCCGAGTCACGACGACATCATGGACTTCTCTAACAAAATCGCCCCACTTACAAACCGCGAGGTTCTTTCTGACTCCCGTCCTAGCCGTGTTGCTCTGGTTGGGCGAGAAATATCTCCAATTCCTGTACCAGAACCAACCATGTTTTTCCCAGAAGACTTGGGAATAGCCCCTTCTGTGAAACACCTTCCTATCGTTTCCTAAATCAGCTGATGAAAATCAGCAACTGAAGTGAATGAACGGAAACAAGACCGCTGCCTCAACATCATTCGTGCCCGGCGGACTTATCAGCATTTGAAAAGTAAGGGATAAACCAACTCCCAAGGATTGCTGTGGAGTAATGGAGTACAGCAGTCAAAACATATGCATCACCTGTTGGGACTCTCGGATTTGTGAATGGAAGCGTCATGAATGAAGCAATTACAAGTGCAAGAAGTGTAAACAGAACCCGCGATTGCTCACTCCAGCGTTCGTTAACCTTCACCCAAGTCACTGTACCAATCAGGCCAGGAACGATTCCTCCGCCGATCATCGTTGCAATTGCAAAAACAACAATTGGGATCTCAACTCCACTTGGATCAAGTGGAGTGGTATTGTAGCCAATAACCATCATGACTCCAAGAATCAGGAGATTGATGGCTGCCATAGCCCCTGCTGCTTTTGAGCCCGTGCGAATATGTGTTTTCCAGTCCATGGCCTATCCGCCATCGGGGCGGTCATAAACGAGGCAGTTGCCGGCACGACACCAAGTCGTGGCTGAACTATCACATTGGAACGGGCCCCCACGGACATGTCATGAAACGGTTTGGGAATGAACTGCCTTGGACGGCCTAGGTGTGGACTGAAAGATTACCTTGTTTGCGTTTAGAACCACAAGAACAACAACCTCAGTTCAATCCCTTGTCAATAATGGAGAAGGAGTCAATTGATGTTGACGCTTTTGAGCGGTGGTTTTTGTTCGCCCCAATAGTGGTGCTGATTTTCGGATGGTTGCAACTGAATCTCATTCTCCTTGGGTACAAATCATCGATTCTTTCTTGCCTGCTCTTGTTGCCGCTTAGTTACTACATCACACAACGGTTCGCTCCAGCAGCATCCAGCAAATCGACCTCCTCTCATCTGGTACTTCTTACGCTTGTCATCATCACTGTTCTTTGTGAACTTCTTCGACCTGCAACAAGTTATCCCGTACACTATGATGGCGCGTATCACATTGTACAGGCTTCGACCTATGCGGATCTTTTGGATTTTGATGCCTTCAGTAACCGCATTTTCAGGCCACCGTTGTTGCCTGTGTTACTCAGTACAACGCTTGCCTTTGATGAAGGTGGGTCGCTATCACTCGTTTTGATGCGAGGTATCGTGTTGCTCTTTGGCTTGCAGACCTACGTTCTTGGTAGAAGACTCGGGGCTTCAACAGTGCCAGCTACGCTCTTTGCAGTTGCAGCAATTACTTCACCCATTGTGATCGACTGGGGCCCAAAATATTACCATGGAATTTTTGCGGCTATGCTAGCAACTACAGCCATGAATCTTTTATTGCACATTGACTGGAAAAAGCCTTCAGCAATCATGATGCTCTTCATTGGCTTTTCATCAGGAGGAGTGGCGTTGGCGAGATATTCATTCACGTATCTGCTGGGCGTTCTTGGATTTACAGGATTAATGGCTAGAAAAATAAAGCCAATGATGTGGTTCATTCTTGCTTGGTCATTTGCCGTACTTCCCTTCATGCTCAATGATTGGATGGAAACAGGTGACCTATTGGCATCGTTACGGCCACAAATCAATGCGCCCGTTGACCGTGCACTGGACCCGGTTGAAGGCGTTGGATGGTCGGCAGAGAACTTTTCTGTTTTCGGATATTTAGATTTTAGATTAGAACTCCTTTCAGAGGGAATTTGGTTCCTTGCTCTATTGGGTGTTATCCTGCTCATTCGGGATAAAAAATGGAGCCAACTTGCTGTAGTTTCAGCGATTACCATCCCGCACATTATGATCTACAGTTTGCTTCTCGGATACGGAGAGGCGCGATACATGATTTTGGTGATTCCGTTGTTTTGTGCACTTGCAGCCCGTTCGTTTGACCCGTTCATAACTTGGACGAGCCAATTGATCAACCCACAACCCGAATTTAGTATTGGCGCGTCGGAAAGAGATGGAGATAAACCAACGGTGATAGAGGCCAAGAAACCTCGTTTTGATTCAGCAGCCCGCCCGGCATTATGTGTGCTGGTAGTCGTGTTGACAATGGTTGCCCCATTTGCGAATCATCTTATCGAGACCGATGATTATCACTCTAGGACATATGAATGGGTGGACATGCTACGCTCAATCGCGGATGAAGTACCAGAGGACGCAACGCTTGTTGCATCGTCAAAAGACCTCCAAATAAAATGGCTTAGCAAAGAAGACTCGAAGGAACCACCTCATGCATTGGACGCTCTTCGTTCTTGGATGAGTGACCGTGAAGTAAGCC
>JABJFP010000253.1 GCA_018662715.1 Methanobacteriota archaeon
GAAGAAAAGGCGGGTAGAATCAACTTCTTTGAAAGAATAAATACGGCAGGCCCGTACGTAGGTCGTGGTTGATGCTGAAGAAATCGGGTTGAGTCTTCTAGACCAAATCATTGAGGGGGGCATAGTTTATGCTGGCCTCATCCTTTCCTTTTCTCTGCTTTTATTTATTCAAGGGGGAAAGAGGCTACCGTTCACATTAGGAACTTCTGGATTTCTTGTCGGTTATGGGATGTCGTATCTCTTCGTTGACCAGTTCAATGAATTGGGACTTTCCCTCAATGATGCTCAATTTCAACTCTTGGCTGGAGTTCTCGTTGCGATTGGGGCCATGAGCATCGCACAAATCGCCGCCCGTTTTCTCGCTGCTGGAATGGTTTACCTTGCCGTCACACGCCTAATCTCTGTTGGCGATAGTTACGGGTACGACTTCGAGGGGGACGCGTTTTTGTCGGGGATTTTGACGCTAGTGGCTCTTATTTTCAGCCTTTCATTCCGCAGACTTGTTCCTGCTGTTCTTGCTGCGGTCATGGGGTCTCTTGGAATTCTCTTTTCGCTGTATCTCGGCCTTGGATGGGATGTTTACCGGCTAGATGGGGGTTCGCTAGACGTATATCTTGCCGCGCCGTTGATGATCGTAAGTTGTTACATCCAATTCAAATATTTCATGGCTGACAATGATGAGTTGGATGACGAAGAAAAAGATTACGACTTTTGACCGCTCAATCCTTATTGGGTGGTTTGATTTGCCCAAGCCATGAAGATTGCTATTGTCACTGGTGCCAACCGAGGTATTGGGTTTGAGTTGACTCGCCAACTCTTGGATTCGGGTTATGCTGTGCACGCAACGTATCGGAGCAATATGGGGGGGTTAAAAGGAGTGCAGCATGCTCATTTAACGACCCATAGGGTTGATGTTCGTTCGGATGAAGATGTGGCTGCTCTGATGGTTTCAGTAGGAGAGCGTGTCGACCTTCTCGTCAATAATGCTGGAGTTCCTGATGGTCGATGGTCTTCAATTGCTGAGATTGACCTTCAAGAGACTGCGGAGGTATTCGAAGTCAATGCATTCTCTCCAGTACGAGTTACACAACATGCTTTGCCCTTGCTCGCCAACAGTCAGGGCGGGGTGGTCGCCATGATGTCGAGTTTGATGGCGTCAATTGACGATTGTAAAAGTGGGAGGTCGTATGCATATAGGGCGTCAAAAACAGCGCTCAACATGTTTGCTATTTCAATGAAAAATGAACTTGAAGCGTTGGGCGCATCCCTCATTATTCTTCACCCTGGCTGGGTTGAGACCGACATGGGGGGCCCTCATGCCCCGTTGACTCCTCAAGAGAGTGTGAAGGGTATCGTCGCTCGCCTAAACGAACAGAACGGGGAGTTGAGTGGCCGTTTCGTCCAGTACGATGGAATCGAGTTGCCGTGGTAATCCGCATTGATTTACAGCCCGCCACCAACGATCATTTTCAAAGCGCAGGTTCATAATGATGGTTTGCTTGCGTCAATTTGAGGCGATATTATGGGTAACATGATCGGAAAAGATGCTCCTGAATGGAGTGCAGATGCATACATTAGCGGCGAACGAGTGAACATCACGAGTGAAGGAATGAAAGGAAAATGGTACCTCATGTATTGGTACCCCTTCGATTTCACCTTCATTTGCCCGACCGAAATTGTCGGTTTTGAAGCTCTCAAAGAAGAGTTTGCTGACGATGACATCACCGTCATCGGATGCTCCTGCGATTCATGGCATTCACACAACGCATGGTTCGCTGACAAGGAAATCTTCCCTGGCGGCGTCAACCACCACGTCATTGGCGACACCACACAAAACGTCACCAAGGCATTCAACATGCGGAACAAAGAGGCTGGTTGCAGTTTCCGTGGAACCGTACTAGTTGACCCAGAAGGCAAGGTCCAAATGTATTCCATCAACAACATGGATGCGGGTCGAAGCCCTGCTGAAGTCTTGCGTACCAGTCAAGCAACACAAGCCGGTGGTTTGTGCGGTGCTAACTGGAAGAAGGGCGACGAATACGTCGTTTGATTCTGGAGGTGTTCTCTTGGAAATGCTTGGTCGTGCCGACTGGCAGGAATTTCTTGAAGCCCCTTTTGCCATGCTCATGCTAGGTAAAACTGGATGTCAAGCCTGTGAACAATGGACTGAAGAATTGGGCTCCTGGGACGTCCCCGAAGGAGTTCGAATTGGAAAAATCCTTCTTGATACTCCCGGAATGGGTCGTTTCAAAATCGCTCACCCCTGGGTTAGCGAAGTTGATGTTTTGCCGTACAACGCTCTTTTTGTCGATGGTGAACTCGTAAAACAATGGGCAGGTGGCGGTATTACTCGCCTTGAGAACCGCCTCAAGCGCTTCTTGTGAGCACCGTTGAGCATCACATGGAGATACGGACGGGTGAGGTCTCATGGACGACACACTCCCACTCCTTACGCTGGTCAAGAAAAGTGAAATTGGAGTCCGCCCGTCCGATGAAGGCTCTGTCGGCCTGGACCAAACATTGCAGATGTTGTGTTCGTTTTACACCGTTGAGGATTTAGGAAGTTTTCTTTCAAGTGAAATGTTTGAACGCTACGGCCGAACTGTAGAGGCTTGGGTTGTTCTTGAACTCGGAATTTACAAAGATCATACGAAGACCATTGAAATGATTCCTTCCGCAGAAGATTTTACTCTTGCAGACGCATCTCAATCTGGCGTATTTGCAGGAGATGTTTGGCGTGGAAAAAACGTGGCTGACCTTCTGGATGCCGTCCGCACATGGCATGGTGTTGTGAGTTCGAATGAACTTCAATAGAAAATTGAGCAACAGGTCAGCGAACCGTCTGCTGCACGAATTTCACTCATGTCAATTTTTATGACTTCAAGTCCACGGTTGATGAGTTCAGCTTCAACTACCGGATATCCCTCGGCAATCATCACCTTATTTCCTGGCAGGCCAATGGTATTGCAGCCATACGCTTCTTCCGCAGGCATCCAAACAACCTCACACCCGTCTGGAAGTTCGCCAAATGCATCTTTTGGAAGATAGTCTTCTGGGACCATAATGAGTTGGTCAGTTGGTGTAGAACTAATGCTTGTCAAGTGGAGTGCGTGGCCGGGTATGTCAATAATACGCAACTCATAGTCAAAGAAGTCAAGCAAACTTCGCAGTGCTGCAATTCCCAGATCGTTGGTTCGCGATGAGCGCCCTACAAAAAACAAGTTTCCAAGTCGGATGATATCGCCTCCATCCATTCGGGCTTCGCCGCCCATTGTGCACGTTTGAATTCCCTCAAGAGATTCCATGAGAAAGTTTGCAATCGGAGGTTGCTCTGCAACCCGGCTTGGGTGACCTGGTGTTGGGAGAAGGATGTGGCCGTCAACAACAACCGCTTGGTCTTCAACAAACATGCAATCAGGATGGTTGTGGTCAGCATCAAGAACGGTGACTTCAACGCCTTCTTGGCGGAGAAGTTCGCAATAGTCCTCATGTTGTTTACGGGCGAGGTCAACGTCGGTTGGGCCCGTTCCAAAATAGCGGGCAAGTGCCTCCGTATAGGAGTCGGGAACACTGCGGACCAGAGCGCGTGCCTTCTGGTCCAACCGTACGGTTGCCATGGTTGTTCGGACCACGGGCATTTCTTAACTGTTCGCCTTTTTATGGTATTGATTTTCCGTTGAGTGGAAACCGCTTGCATCGGGGTTCAACCTGCTCAGTAAAACTGTAACATTCAACAGGGAGGGCGGGTTGGGCAATGACATGCTGAGTTTGAGATTGAATGCTTTTGGCCTCATTGCTCTAATGTTGACGGCCCCTTTGGCGGGTTGTTTTGGAGAAGATGATAGTGGAGGGGTTAGCGCCTCTTCACTCACTGTCGCTGATGCGGATTCACTTCAAGGAGGCATGTGGCAGACCATTACCCTCAAGGCGTCAGAAGACCTTGCTGTATTCCTACCATACTTTGTCCAAGACCCTGGGTCACTGCGGGCTCAGAACGGAACGGTATTGGACCTCTCTGAGGGTTCAAGTATTGAGATCAGCATTCTTCTACCCCCCCGTAATCCTGACATCGTGTTCCTTCTTGGTGAGAGCGGCCGAACGAACTGGCCCATCCGTGCGGCCGATGAGTCGTGGATGGATTGGATTGAGGATGGTTCAAAGGGATCTTCCATTCAAGTTACAGATAACGAAGATGAAGGTGGATTGTGGCCATGGGTCGTTCCCGGAAATTCAACGGGTGGGGAAGTTGCCCACCTTCACTTGACAACAGAACGCCCTCAGCGCTCCGACCTCACCGAAGAAAATGGAGTTGGGGCGAGCGGGGGGTGGCTCAACGGTCGCGACGTCTACGAATGGGTGGATTTCATCACCGATGAAACTGCGGACCCTTTGGACCCAGCTGACGGCGCTGTGGGCTTCCTTGATCGGTGGATTGGAAATGGAAATCCTGGTTATGAAGACGCAATCACTTACTTTGAAGGAGTCATGGTTGGATACGGTTTAGACGTTCAAGTCCATCGATTCCAATCCGGCACCCTTTGGGCAGTCAACATCTGTGCCTACAAGGCAGGTACAGTTTATCCTGATGAGTGGTTGGTCTTTGGCGCTCACTTTGATGTCGCCCCATATGCCACGCCGCCTACTGCAGTTATCCCTGGAACTGAACAGCAAGGATATGGAACACGAACTGGTGCCTATGATAATGCCGCAGGCTCTTCCATGGTCCTTTCAACCGCAAAGGTTCTCGCTGATTTTGATGCCCGACGAACAATGGTGTTCTGCTTATGGTCGTCGGAAGAAGAAGGGCTTTGGGGCTCAAGTGCATTTGCTGGCGACCTCCCTGCGGGCGTTACCGTGAGCAACTATCTCAATCTCGACATGGCTGGTATCAACTACCCTGGCGACTTTGCACTCTCTGTATATCTCGGACCAGACGGCACGGGTGATGTCATTGACCAGAAGGGCATGTACCACCTTGCAGAATGGATTGGAGCGGACGCATTCAACCTCGCTGACCAAATTGAAAACGGACGTGAGGAGTGGGCTAATGGTGGAGAAAGTCCACTGTGGGAAAACAACTACAAAGACACCGTCGCAATCTACGAAAGCCCCACTGCAAGGAGCGACCACGATTCGTTCCAGCAAATTGGTGTTGCAACACTTGGATGGAACGGTGTTGTTGATGGTTATCCTTGCTACCACAAGACGTGTGATAAACTCGCAACCATGGAGGAATATATGACTACCGATAACGCAACCGGTGAAGCAAATCTCGTTCATTCGTGGGACATTGTCACATGGTGGGCCGTCTATGCATTCTTACACATGGACCAGAC
>JABJFP010000254.1 GCA_018662715.1 Methanobacteriota archaeon
AAGAGCGTAGCCGAGGTCAAGATTCAAATTAGGACGGCGGAAGTGTTGATGGTCGTGCCGAGGAAAGAAGCGTTCAAACGGTACAACCAGTACAAACAATACGATGATGGCACCTAAACCATCTTGGTTGTTGTAAACCGCTCCACCGGCAAAAAGAAGAGCAAAAATTCGGAACACAATTGCTCTCGGCCAACCACCGACTGGCGGCAATTTAGGGGCATTTGGAACAGCAGCAACATCAGCAGCCTGTTCATCCATAGAACCTCATTGTGTTACCAAACAAGAAGGTAACCCATAGAAGTGTATTCATCCTTCAAAGGGGAACCATTCTCCGTTGGAACCTTCAGCCCGGTACCAATGAAGGTCTCCTGAAGAATACCATTCATAGCCACTATCGTCGACAGAGGTTGCTGACTCTTCAGGACTCGGTGCTGAGGATTCTTGCAAAGATTCGGAGTTGATATCGGGCTCTAAGGCCACCGTTTCTTCTGAACCTATTTCATACGATTCTGAATCGTATTCTTTCATCAATTCATCACCAAAACCGCCAGTTTCGTCTTTCCGTGAATTCCTATAGAACAAAGCACCACCTGCTGCAAGAAGTACAAATAACCCGAGGATGGGACCAAACAATGAACCCGAACTTGAGGCACTATCAGAAGGTTCGTTTGTGGTTGGGTCAATTGAGTCTGAGGGCAAGGAACGGAATATTTGGACATTACCGGTATTAATCAATTCCGGACCATTGACCAAGTTCTCTGCTGTTAGCGACCATTCAACTGAGCGGTTCATGTCCGATGAACCGTTTTCTAGAGAGAATACCATCTGTTTGGACACACCAGGCATAAGCAGCAATGATTCTCCGATTAGTGCGGCGTTATCAGGTGCGACATACTTCATCGTCACAGGAACAAAGCCGTCATTGAATACTTCACAAGACACTGCCTCGGCCGAATCAGTCGTTTTCAAATCAAGATTTGTGACCGTACAGATTGAGTCGACATTGACAAGGAACGAATTCACAAAACTCAGTTCAAAGACTTGATTGAAGCATATCTCGGTTTGATTCAGGTCGCAGGCCTCTACCGTGAACGCCATGGTTGGTTGAATCAATTCACCTAATGGGATCGTCAATTCAAGAGGACCGCTAACTGCTGTAAATTGGTCTGTAAACGACCCACTGGATTCGACCAGTGTCACCTGACCAGAACCCGTTCGCCAGACAATATCTCCAACGATTTGGAGGGCTGTCTCATTGTGTCCACTTAGTGTAATCGTTCCATCTACCCACGGAGGAAGAACTTCGAAGGAATATGAGCCGTTTCCATCGTGAATGACTTGGTTACCAGCATCGTCTTCAAGCTGGATGACGATGGTATAGAATCCAGGTTCAAATTCATCGGTTTCAAACATCAAACTCGAAGATTTGAGAGGCGTTGGTAGAATGTTCTTGAAATCAAGGACAATGCCATCTTGTACGATTGAAACGCTTCCAGAACTTGTTTCTCCATTTTGGCCCTGCCAGGACAGATTGACATATTGGGCGGCCCCACGTTCAAGTTCACCAGCAAAATCCACCAGCGAGAGAACAGGTCCCTGATTGTCAACCAAGAGCAAAGAGGCGTCTTGGCCCGCCTTCAATCCGTCAGAATCAATACCGAGAAGGCCACTCGCCTCCTGCATGTCAACCTCTAGACTCCACTGGCCAAGGTGGTCCCGACCAGGTTGCCACATAGCCACGTATCCAGAATCTTGCTCCGACCAATTCATCACCAAATCTACTGTTCCCAGGAGTTGATGGGTGAGATGGAGGTCAACATCTAGGGAAGACCGTTGATTGACATCCGTCACAATGAACTCAAACATTGCGTTGTCAGCGTCCCATGTAGCCGCATCAAATTCACCGGTTACATGGCTCGTCCCGGATATGCTCAACGTACCAACCTCGGGTTGGCTCGGATGAATGCTGAGTGTATATGTTGGCCGAGGTGAAATCTCGTTGAGGTTGCTATCCATCACACGGAACGTAAGATTGAGTTGGTGTGTGGAATCTGCGTCCATTCCCGATGTTGACATCATGAGATAATATCCCTGTAATGCTGTGTAGTACACCATTGTCGTTGCTGTTTCAAAACCATCGCCTTCCTGCCAGTCGTGACCCAAAAGCTGAACCGTCAAATCTGGTTCATTCATACTATCAAAGAGAACGAGACTGTAACTTTCTCCCACTCGCACATCTGGTGTAGGTTCGATGCCCTTACGATGTTGAATAAAATCAATTTCTGGAGCGTAACTGTCCACCCATTCAAATGAAGGTGCATCAATGGTGTAAGAAAAGGCTGGGGCGCCGGCTGGAAGGGTTGAGCCGGTGAGTGTGAAGGGATGAGAACCGTCAGCCCCAAGACATGTACCATCGGTTGAGCCGTAGAAGGATGAGCATTCGGAAAGAATCATGCTGTTTACTTGTGAACTGACTTGAATCGTAGCTGATAGAGACCACGGCATCCAGAGATCCTCGAAGGTCATTGCCGTGTCTCCAAGCATGGAAAGAGTAACGTTGAGCGTAACCCATTCCATTCCATCAGTGTTTGTCCATGGCGATGCGGTATCAATCAACGTCTGGATTACCTGCGCGTCGAACTTAACGTCATGGCCTTCCTCCTGCCAATCAAGCATGGAGGAATTCACAACAGTTGTACCGACTACTGCCTCAGTGAAGGAGGCAGGTGGATGGTCCGGGGGGCCGACAGGTGTCCAGCCCATCCACACGTGAACATCATCCAGAAGGGTTGCATTCAATGGTACATCAACAGTAAAACTGTGAGATTGAGAGGAACTTGTATTAACCAACGTATCGGTGAATCCAAGTGGTGTATTTTGATAATCCATAGAAGTTGAAACTCCATCATATTGGAACGCAGTATGTTCCATTGAAGTCCATTGTGAAGTTTGGAGGGAAATTGAACTTAGCGTCGGTGAGGCGGATAAGGTCCGATTAAAATCGTACTTGACCTGAATCCAATGATGGCGAGGAATCCATGTTCCAGAAAGAGACACTTCACTCCATTCACTCCATTGGTCCTCGGAGGTATCGTCCCCTCCAATAGTCCAGCGATAATGTGCTGTGAGTGATGAATTGGCTGGAACAAATGAGGAATGCACCAAGTATGCAGTTGATGCAATACCTGGTTGCGTTTCGATCGGTTCAGAAACAAACGTGCCGTTGTTTCGGGTGGTGTTCCCAGTTGATAGATAACCCGTCCATGTTGAGGTAGTGAGGATTCCGTTTGAACCAGCAGTTCCGTCATATCCATCAATCCCAGTACCGTATTTCAAGCCCTTCGCACCTCCTGAACCTGCGTTTGCCTGTACCGTTCCTGAATTGGTGTAACCGCCGGATTGCGTATTGACCAATATTCGGCCACCTCCGCCGCCTCCGCCACCGTCGCCGCCGTCGTACATGCCGAAGCCAATTCCGTTTTGGGCACCGTCGGCACCGTCGCCGCCGTTACCGCCAGCAGTACTGATTCGGCCATTTGAGCCAACATTGAGTGTGTTGGTTTGAATCAAAATAGAACCACCTGAACCGCCGCCGCCGCCTGAGCCACCCGCACCGGTTCCGCTTGAGGCTTGACTGCCGGCGTCTCCGTTTCCTCCATCTGCCTCAATTGAGCCGTTAACGATGATTGAATCCGCATAAATTTGGATGTATCCGCCACCGTTCCCTCCGGTAACTGCAGAATGTGAACTGCTTGAGACGCCGCCACCTTGGCTTCCACGCTCGGTTCCGTTTCCATAACTTGAGCCGCCTGAACCACCGTTTGTACCGCCACCGCTGCCGCCTGTTGCACCATGTCCCGCGCCGCCGCCACCATCGTTTCGACCGTTGCTTTGTGTGGTTGTGCTGGTTCCCACACCTGTACCTCCTGCAACAAGGTCGTCCGCTTCGATATAGGTCCCTTGACCGACGATCAGCGTGTTGACATAGAGGGTTAAGTCACCTGTCGCAACAATTGAGCCGCAAGAAGCAAAACCGCAAGCAAGTTCCAAAGTATCGTATGCGTGGACACCATTCAAACTGATGCTGTTGAGTAAGAAGGAGGAATTTGTACCCGCTTGAGGTGGGCCTGCACTAGCACTCTGCAGGGAAATGGCTGAGCCATCAGATACCGTTCCGTTCGTGGTGCCGTTCAAGCCCCCGTTTGCGATTGAGTACATTTGGGTAGAACTTACCTCGTCCCCTTCCAAACTCAGATTAACAGACCCTGAAGTCATTGAATACCCTGCCTCGAGTGGAATGTAGACTTGTACTGCGTCTCCCACTTGTCTGGATTCTTCGGTTAGTCCGTAAGTAAAAGTGGATGAAGATACATTGTTCACGTGGTTGTACTTTGGTTCATCCTCAAGCGTTGGTTGAATCGTTGACTCTTGGCATAACGGCAATATTGCGCTTCCAATGAAGAGGAAGACGAGGAAACTCGTGATTAAAACCCGTGATTGCATATTCACTGCGACAGCCTGTTAGTTAAGAATGTACACGCGTAAATGCACAACTTCACCATTCATTATTCAGGGAAACTGTTTTTGTTGTACCGCCCTTAGCAAGGCCATGAGCAGCGAAGACTGGACCGTTGAAGAAGCACTAAACAATCTAAATCAAGCCATTGGCGACAAAGGAATGTCAGTTGAATCCTTCTTTGAAGAAATTGATGCAGACGGCGATGGTTCAATCAACGGACCAGAATTGCACAAAGGCATCCGCTCCATTGTAGGCGACCTTCTTTCCCCTGGGCAAGTGTCTCAAATCATCAAGGCCTTTGATGAAAATGAAGACCACCGAATTGACCTGAGTGAACTCAAAACTGCTCTATCAGGAAACGGTTCTAGCGAAGAAGAATGAACTGACCTCAGCCACAAAACCCATCTCGGCGAGTGCTGAGGTAATCTTTCACAAGAGGTTGATAACATCAGCCATCGGTATGAGGTACAATCCTTTAATGGAGCCAATTCCTCGGAGGAACAATGAAAACCCAATCCGCCATTCTGCTCGCCCTTCTCATGGCGACATGTTCCCTTTCGGGCTGCTTTGGGGCAGAAGAATCCGAAGAGGAGAACAATGCTTTGTCGGTTTGGACCTTTCAGAAGGAACCTCTAACTTGGTACCATACGGAAGGAGCACAAGATGCATGGGGTGACGACTCGGTCTCATGGAGTGCTCGAAACGCACCACAGCCAGCTTCAGGGACCTACTACGGCATCGGCATGTCAACCTTCGAACCAACCATG
The DNA here is from genome assembly GCA_018662715.1 of Methanobacteriota archaeon. Lineage (GTDB taxonomy): Archaea > Thermoplasmatota > Poseidoniia > Poseidoniales > Poseidoniaceae > Poseidonia. The sequence continues at coordinate 5,287 of JABJFP010000254.1, forward strand.
GGAATTACTCTAACCGACACGCTCGTCATGAGTTCATACGGGAATGGACCCGGAGGTTCAACTGCAATCGTTTCTTGTGACCTGATCGGTATGCTAGAGACCTTGGACTACTCGTGTGAGAACGTCTACAATCCGCTTATCCCAGTTGTCAATTCCAACGACCCTTACATCTACGTTGACCCGTGGACTGGACGAATCATGAAATTTGACATGCACGCTCTTCTTGGAATGAC
>JABJFP010000033.1 GCA_018662715.1 Methanobacteriota archaeon
CATGACTTTCCTACTTGCTCGGGAGTAAAGCCCTCGGGTGCCTGAAATGAATCTAGCAGGACCGTAAGGATGACCGGGGCAACGTCGCCAAGCTTCAGAAATTGGCATTGCGGACCGGATTCCAAATACACGAGCAGCATAATTACATGTCGAGACAATGCCTCTTCCTCGACCTTGCTTCGGGTCAGAACCAATGATGAGGGGAGTCTCATCATCAAATCCATGATGGAGAACTTCGACTGCCGCAAAAAAAGCGTCCAAGTCGCAATGGATTAGAATACGATTGTTTGCTGAAGCCTTAGCAACCACATCGTTCACAACCGTTTGTTCATGTCAACCGTGTTTGAACTTGTGCATGGATATCAGAGATACTTCCTGTTAACGGTACAATCCGAATCATTACCGTCGAGAACAGTCATGACATTTGCAACTATATCTGCACCGACTCGAGCTTGAGCTTCTATCGTTGCAGCACCGATATGTGGGGTGCCATGGAAGGTGGGGACTTGTAGCAAGGGATGGTCAGCAGGGACCGGCTCATTCTCAAACACATCAAGGGCTGCCGAGGACAACTCACCTGATTCCAATGCTTGAAGGACTGCCTCCTCATCTACAATTCCGCCTCTTGCACAATTGATGATGTGGTTACCACATTCAGCCCCATCTTTGCCAAACTTAGGCATCAAGGAGATGCGCTCAAGGTTGACTAAATGATGTGTCTCTTCTGTCAAATTACAATGGATTGACACATGGGTACAATTTGAAAATAATGCGTCAACAGTCTTGTGAAGACGAGTATTTTGAGCCTTGGCAATCTTTGGTGGCAGATACGGGTCGTAAGCATGGACATCCATTCCAAGTGCTTGGGCCACGTTACCAACTGATTGAGCAATGCGTCCAAAACCAATCAAACCAAGGGCCTTTCCTGAAAGTTCCGAACCTTTGAGTGCTTTCTTTTCCCAAAGCCCGGCTCTAAGTCCCCTGTCTGCCCTTGGGATGTGACGGATTGACGACAGAAGATGCCCCAATGTTAGTTCAACAACCGATTGCGTACTCGCTCTTGGTGCATTGACAACAACAATTCCTGCCTTCCCGGCCACTTCAAGATCAATATTGTCAACTCCAACTCCAGCACGGCCGATGACTTTGAGTCGGTCACCAGATGCAGAAAGAACTGGACCCGTCAATTTAGTAGCACTACGAACAATAATTGCGTCAAACTCTTTGAGCGCACCGTTCAATAAATCCTCAGCGGAAATGGATTCAACGATGGCTTCATGGCCAGCCTTCTCTAAGAGGGAAACAGCCTTTTTGTCCATCCCATCGGTAACAGCAATTCTCGCCATGGCATGTGTTTCTGCATAAGGTGGATGAACCTTCGCTTCTGACAAAAACGAACCATGGCTTTCAACAACCCCAACCGCGTGGACGGTTTGAGGCTGAAGTATGGCGACCGATGTTCAAGCCTTGCTATGGGGTGCGGGAATACTCGCACTCCCGTTGATTATGGCTCTACCAATGCGCCTTGCCTGGCAGATTTGGGTTGGAATTGGGCATGAAGTCTCAGAATACCGAACCATTGTTCGCCAAATAGTGGACTCTGGGCATCAAGTTTCCTCATTTTCGCAGACCCTCGATGACATTGCCCGTAATTTACGAATTAGTCCTGCGAAGCAGCGATTGATTGAGGCAGAAATGCTTCACCCGCTCACGCTTTCACACTTTTTACTCCTGCCTGCATTGCTCATTCTACCGCTAACGGCCATTATGGCCTTGCCCGTTGTCCTCATCGGTTTTCCCTTCATGCTCTTCATTGAATTCGTCCTCATTCGTAGAAGATTTTTGATATCTGGACTTCGGTATATTGAACGGGTAATGCACTGGCAAGTCATTCACATACCAAAACCGCATCGCGGCTCTAAGGAAAACGAGACCTCAATTACAGAATTCTCACAACATATTGAGCATTTTAACTACGTCCCCCAAGCGGCATTTTTGGGGTTATTTGCCTGGTTGATTGTTCATTGGGTGTTGAACCTTGATTCTTGGACGATAGAATTGATTGTGTCCTCTCTTTTGTACATGGTGTTGCTTTCTATTCTCTCCGTTTTAAACACTGCATTTGAAGCGGACCTGGTCTTTGTTGACCCTGCTAAAGGGAGACTCGTTCCCGTTGACCAGTGGCTTGAAGGAGTGCTCAATCCAATTGTGGGAATCGGACTGGTGTTCTTACTTGGACGAAACCTGTTGGAAGAATCAAGAGATGTCGGAGGCAATGCGGTGTTATTCGCTGCGGTCGTTTTATCCCTGATGTATGGAGCAGCAATCGTTGGTATCTCATACAGATGGGGGTATTCATCCTGGAGAGGCAAGCGAGTTCGAAAGGAATTTCAAGAACAGGTTATTGATACACTTAACCCACTTTCGTACGATTTGACACGGAGTAAAGGGCGGATTGACTTTAACGTTCGAATGGGGATGGAAGAGAGACTCAACGCGATTGAAGAAACCAACACCGAACAAATGTCATTTGAAGACTTACAAAACTTACCATCAAAACTGAAAAAGGTCAAAACTCCTTCAAACCCGCTAAAGTGAGTTTCACTTCATCCATGGAATGACGTCGGGTATTTCGGCGAAGAGGTTTGCAGGAACTGCGATTTTAATTTTAGAGACAGGCCCAAGTCGTTCGGCTGATGATTCCTGCCATTCTTTGAAGGTTTGAAAATTATCCATGTTCAAAATTGGATTATGGATACGATTCCAGTCTAAAGACATCATTTCAGTTCCAGGGGGCTCATGCCCTGAGCAAACAAGGGTATCCCCTGGGAATCGTTCCAAGACCGCTAGCGAGTCCCAATGAACTTCTAAACGCCCTCCAGGAAGGTCATCTCTGCCAACTCCACCCTCACCGTTGAACAGGAAGTCACCCGTCATGATGCGGCCAGGAATTTGAACGATCATTGAATCAGAGGTGTGTCCAGGGCAATGGTGGAACTGGATAGGAATTCCACCAAGCATCACTTTTTCTTCATCATTTACATATTGGTTCACGCCAAGACTTGAAGTCGACTTCCACATGAGATAACGGCAACCAACCTGCTCGCTCAATGAAAAGCATGCAGTGATGTGATCGGCATGCATGTGAGTTGCAATTGCGTATTTGAGCACCAACCCGCTTGTTTTGAGCCGGTCCAAATATACCGGAAGGAAATCGTAAACTGGGTCAATTAATGCGGCCTCATTTGTACCTTCATCAACGACAAGGTAGGTCATTGCCCAACCGGTTTCGTTCAACTGTTCAAAGAGCATGAACCTCTTGAAGAGAAGGAAGGATTTGAACTTTGAGCCAAACATTTCCTTCAAATACCGTTGACAAGCATGGGTTTCTATGGCGGGAATTGCGGAGTATGGTTTTCTACTCGTAGGGTGCTCTATCGGAATCGCACTAGGTTGGCTTCTAGCGAAAAACCGATTTGGTTCAGATGCTGTTCGTGCTGAAGCCCAGGCAGAAGCTAAAGAACAGGCATTCCAAGAAAAATCAAGAATGCTGGAAGCGCAACTATCGGCGAATGAAACTGCATTTGAAGAGAAATCCAAACTGCTAGAGGCTCAAATGGAAAACGTAGCGAATCGGGTATCCCAACAAAATTCAGAGGCCTTTTTGCAATTGGCCGAGGAACGGCTTGGCAAAGTAAGTACCTCCGCTGAGAAAGACCATGAGGCACGTAAAAAGGAAATGATTGACCTGATTAAGCCTATGACTGAATCCCTCTCAAATCTTGACAAAATGTCACAAGACCTGGAGAAAGAACGGGCTGCTGCATATCAGGGAATGAAACGACACATGCAACTTCTTGAGGAGAATACAAATCGACTCGGTAAAGAAGCGAATGCATTGTCCACCGCATTACGAAAGAGTTCCAGTGTGCGGGGTGATTGGGGAGAGGTTGCTCTCCGTAACCTCCTAGAAATGGCTGGAATGACAAAAAATACAGATTTCTTTGAGCAGAAAGGTGATGAACAAGGGAAGCGACCTGACTTTGTCGTGAATCTCCCCGGAAATGGAGCAATACCGATTGATGCTAAAACTACTGCAAAGCACTACCTTGAATCATTGGATGAAGACGACCCAGACGCAAGAACTGCCAAAATTGCCCTCCATGCGAAATCCATGCGAGGCCGGGTTACAGAACTTACTCGGAAGGACTACCTTTCCGGTGTAAGTGGACGGGCCGAATTTGTGGTCATGTTTGTCCCATCTGAAGCCTTGATCTCCTCTGCGTTCGAAATCGACCCATCGTTGCATTCTGATGCAATGGACAGGGGAGTCATCATATCTGGGCCTGCATCAATGATTGCTCTTCTCAAAACGGCAGCGCTCTATTGGCAACAGGTTCGGTTCGCAGAGGAGGCGGCTCAAGTCGTCAGCGTTTCTCAAGAATTTTACAAAAGAATGGCAACATGGAGTCAACACTTTTCCGAGGTTGGAAAGCGACTTGAGAAGGCAACAGAATTTTACAACAAAGCTGTTGGGTCATGGGACAAAAATGTTCTCCCTCAAGGCAAAAAATTAGAAGAATTGGACATTAACGTGAACCAAACCAAAACTCTGATTGAACCTAAGGTCATTACTGAAGACCTAAGGCTACCAATTGTATTGGACTCCGGAGAAGAATGAACGACCTAGCATACGAGCATTCATGACTACCAAAGGTCTCGGGGAACCATGCACCCGAAACAAGTCATTCATCTCGAACATGACGGTAAGGTGCTTCTTGTAGACGATGAAGGAAATGGACCGATGAAGCCCGTCCAAGGGCGAAATGGGGGCGGACCAAACCTACGGTTCCCCACCCTTTCCGAAGTGGAATCATTGGGTCTTCCCGTCCAACAAAAAGGAACGACAGTGCTACGGTTTGGCGAAGACTCATTTGAAGTTCTGAAGGGCTATCCGAAAATTGACTGGCCTAAGAACTGGGCGTGGAAGGACAATTGCATTGCAGACAATTGTGTCCACCCTGTGGCAAGGGAAGCAATATACCGTTCTCTACATCGTCTCGTATCCAAAGTCATGGTTCAAAACTCAAACGGTGACGTCCTAATGGCAAAAGTTGAGAGAGGCCACTTTCACGGATTTTGGACCTTGCCTGGCGGGTACATGGACCATGATGAGCATCCTGCAATCGGATGCGTTCGTGAAACTTTGGAAGAACTTGGATTGGAAATTATTCTTGAACCTACCGAACCTGTTGTAACTCAAAATATATTCAATGATGAAGGCATATCATTCGTTTCTTTCACTTACAAATCAACTTGGGACGGAAACCTATCCGAGTTGAAGTTACAAACGGAAGAAATATCCGAGGCAAAATGGTTCACTCCGCGAGAAGCCCACGCCCAAGCAGTATCTTATTTTGACAAGGAAGCTCTTCGAAGCATCCTCAACTGAGGTCATACACCAATTTCGACTTTAGCAGCTGCTAGAGCATCTTCAAGTCCTTCAGGATGAGAGCCGCCACCTTGAGCAAGAGTTGGACGGCCACCGCCACCACCCTTGATGTGATGTGAAATTGAACGGAGCAACGTAACCGCATTATAGCGCTCGCTTGCAACGGTATCATCTGTTACAGCAATCATCAATTTCCCACCTCCGTCACGGGAACCAAGCACTGCAAGTGTGGGGACCTCCTTGTCCAAGGTCAATTCTTTCAGCATCTTTGTCATTGTTTTCAAGTCGCCATCAACTTCCATGACTACGATTCGAACACCGTCGACCTCAGTGGAATCGCTTCCTCCACCAGATGTCCGGAGGCGAACAATTTCTGCTTCCAAGTGTTGGATGGTCTTTCGTTGCTCTTTCCATTCTGAGAAAAACCGTTCTGCCGCCTTTGGAAGGTCACTTGATGGGACACCAAAGATTTCACTCGAAGCCCGAAGCAATTCATCCTGGTCACGGGCGTATTCAAGTGCGGCCTCTCCCGCTACAATGTGAAGTCGCTCAACCCCATCTTGGACTGCATTTGACCGAACGACTCGGATGGAACCGATCTGTCCTGGTTCATCGTGGTGAGTCCCTCCACAAGCTTGAATATCGTGTTCTGCAATCTTTAGCACGCGAATCGAATTTCCTTTTGGAGCGCCTCCTTGGTAGAGGTCAAAACCATGAATTTCGTCTGCATCTTTCCGATTGAGTTCGGTTTTTTCCGTCCGAGAAACATCGCCGAGAACGGAATTGGCTAAGGCCTCTATGGCGTCTAAATCACCACGACTAAGTCGGTTGAAATGGGTAATATCCAATCGTCCACTCTCTACAGATTTATTGGCTCCTGCTTGATACACGTGCGGCCCAAGTATCCTTCGTGCGGCACCTCCGACAATGTGGACTGCTGTGTGGTGGTCCATGAGTTGCTTTCTCCGTTTCCAATCCAAGTGCCCAGTTACTGATTGACCAACTTCAAGAGGACCATCACACATATGGAGAATAACACCACGAACAACTTGAGTGTCAAGAACTTGAACGGATGTTGAACCCTGTACAACACGCCCATAATCACCTTCTTGGCCTCCACCTTCTGGATAGAATGCAGATGCATTGAGTATGAGCGCATGTGATGCATTGGATGGACCTTGGTCCTTTGAGAGAGAAAGTATACCAATCACTTCTGCGTCAAAGGTCTTCATTGAAACATCATCGTAATACAATGTCTGGGTTGGAGTGAAATCTCCGAGAGGGAAACCTGAGGCTTTATCGTCATCCGTTTTGGCTGCTTCTTTCGCTAATTTAGCATGCCTTTCAGCCATTTCAGCTGAAAAACCGGTTCTCAATTGTACCTCAGTCCAGCCCGCTGCCCGAGCAAGGGCGATGGCCATATCAGGCGCTAATCCATGGGAATCATTCATGGTAAACAGAGACTCGTCGGGAATGGATGCAGCGTCTTTGCTAACATCCTTCAGTTGGGTTTGAATGACATTCTTTCCCTTCCTCAACATTTCCTCGTAACGCTCCTCTTCGAGTTGCAGGATGGTCAACAATCCTTCCCGAGTCTGTTTGTTGAGATGATTTCCAAGATTTACATCCAAATGATGTGCAGCAAGGTCCGCAAGCGAGACCTCAACAGATAATTCATCCCGCATTCGCAGTACCCTACGTGCTAACATGCGGGCAAGATAACCTGCCTTTGCATTTGATGGAACGAGCCCGTCGCCGAGCATATTGCACAGAGCGTGAAGATGATCGGGGATGGCGTAGATGTTTGCAAGCGGTTCAGTCACAGCGGAAAATTGCTCTGATGTGACCTCAACTCCTCGTTCAGCCAATCGCGAGAGGAATATCTGGACGAGTTCATCTCCATCAACTCCCGCTTCGATGTTCATAATGCCGTTCAGCCGACTCATCTCGCCAAGCAGGCGGTTGAGGTCTAAGGATGGCCATTGTTGAGTCACATCATCAAAGCCAGCAAGTGTTTTCAGCCATGCCACTGTTTCAGGATAAATCGCTTCGTAAATGGTTGGTGTTCCTGCTGCAGCCCAACAGAACCGCTCAAGCCCGTAGCCCGTGTCAATTATTTGCAGGGGCATTGTTCTGTAGCGGTCCCCCTTTAGTTCAACGTCCCCTTCGGGATGTTCTTCCATATCCATGAAAACAAGAGTGGCGAGTTCAAGCCCACCTACTATGACTTCAACAGCCGCACCAGCGTTCCCACCCCCGCACCAAGGGTTCTCAACGTAGGTTATTTCGCCGGAGTCGATTCCAAATGTTACGGTGAGCATCTCATGACAGTAGTGTACACACTCTTCCATCCAGTAGAGGAATTCGCCATCGTCTGCCCGATTGAAAACATGGTGAGCCATCATTTCAAAGGTGGTCAAATGGCGACCTGACCTTCCTACGGCGTCAACATCAGTGAGACGGATACAGGGTTGTGAGATGGTCAGTGGATTTGCGGGAGGTAGTACTTCTCCAGAGGTAACATGTGGTTGGAAATCTGCAATTGACGCAATGGTCAAATGGATATCATCTCGCCAGCGGGCAAGGACTGGATAGGGTTGTATCCTGGTATGCTCCGATGCTTCAAAGAAGCCCAGAAAAGCCTCTCGCATGGCGTCTTTCAGCGCCTTCCCACGTTGTTCAAACCCTTCGATAAGAGGGGCACCAATGAAGGAATACTCATCTTCGGATGTGTCACCACATGTATCCCGATCCGGGTCGGTTGTCCAAAACCACAGTGAGGTCACTCGGCATTGTCTTCGGACGTAGCCGTTTTCATGAAAAACTGCTAAATCTATCGGTGGAAGGGCCATACGGTAATCACCGTCCAAGTGTGAACGCTTCGTCCAAAACGACTTCCCCCTTCAAGGCTATGCTATCCATTTGGATTGGAACCCATTTTGTGAAAAGTCTCAAAACCAGCAGACATGAGGTTCGTCCATGGGTGAGTCATGGCGGGAGCACTTGGTCGACGAGGGCCAAGGCACCATGCGAATCAAAGCTCATGGCTCCATGCTCGCCGATGCACGAATTGTTGCCGACGCCAATCATATGATGACGCATCAGGATGACAGAGGTCCAGAACAACTGGTGAATATTGCTTCCATGCCGGGTATTGTTGGCGAAGCGTGGGCAATGGCTGACTGGCATTACGGATACGGATTCCCAATTGGTGGCGTTGTTGCAACGGATGAAAATGCTGGAGAATTGGGTGGAGCAATATCTCCTGGCGGGGTTGGATTTGACATCAATTGTGGCGTACGATTCCTGGCTCTTGACGCCACAGCAAGCGACATTCCAAACCTCAAGAAATTGGCCGGAAGGTTGGCTGGTCGTATTCCAGCCGGAGGTTCTGGAAAAGGTGGCGCCGACATCACCAAAAGTCAACTCAAAGAACTACTTCAAGGAGGTGCAGAAGCTGCATTGGATTTGGGCTATGGACATCAAAATGACTTGGCTGCATTGGAATCCGGAGGTGTATTAGAAACCGTAAATGCGGAGATATCCCAACGGGCTCTTGAGAGGGGAATGAAATCTCTTGGAACCCTTGGTAGCGGGAACCATTTCCTTGAACTTCAAACCGTTGGTTCAGTGGTGGATGAACACACTGCGAAAGAGTGGGGGCTGTATGAAGACCAAATCGTCGCAATGATCCACTCTGGCAGCCGAGGCCTAGGGCACCAAGTCTGCACCGACCATGTTCGTCTTTTGGAAAGTAAATACAAATTGACTGAAGGCATGTGGACCAATGAAGACTGGGACTTTTCACTCCCCGACAGACAACTTGCGTCCGCACCAATACATTCAGCCGAAGGGCAATCCTATCTTGATTCCATGAATGCAGCAGCAAATTTCGCATTTGCTAATCGTGCTGTTTTGGCATCTCGTTTACGAACGGTTCTTGAATTAGAGATGGGCGATTTTGGTGAAGCACGCACGCTGTATGATGTTGCACACAATATCGCTAAAATGGAAACCCATCAAATTCATGGTTCATCATGCGCTTGCTGTGTCCACAGGAAGGGAGCAACCCGAGCATTCTCCGCATCCCATGACGATGTAAGTTCACGTTTCTCCAAAACTGGGCAACCCGTAATTGTCCCAGGTGACATGGGGACTGGTTCTTGGATGTTGGCCGGACCAATGGAAGGGCAGAATCAAGCCTTTGGCTCATCGTGTCACGGAGCAGGAAGAGCGCTATCTCGCGCTGCTGCAAAGAAATCCATAGATGGAAAGGCCTTGAAAAGAGAACTCGAATCAAGAGGAATTAGAGTTCATGCATCAACACCTAATGTGCTTTCAGAAGAGGCGCCGGCTGCATACAAAGATGTTGATGAAGTCATCAGACTTACCAGCGAAGCAGGCCTAGCACGACCTGTGGTTAGGTTAAATCCGTTAGCTGTTATCAAAGGATGATCACATACAGACCTGAGCCATACCTTGCCCAGGAAGTGTTGGCGCATCACCAGTGTGAACCCCATCGGGTTCCTCAACGATAACGCTGAGTAATGTGTTCACGAGTTCTTTCAATTCATCGACTTGATCTTGCAAGTCACGAACTCTTTCGTTCATTTCTTTGGCTGTCTCCTGCTTACGCTCCATGTGCATCCCATCTGAGAAGTTGCCTTCTCATGTCGCAACTTCGAAAATCACCTCTTATACATTGAGGTAAGGAGATAGTAAAAGTGTCTGTTTTGTGACTCCTCCAAATGCAGGGGGGAGGGTGAATAATGGAGCCACCGGCGAGATTTGAACTCGCGACCTCCTCATTACCAATGAGGTGCTATACCCCTTAGCCACGGTGGCAGTGAACCGAGCGACCGGCCAAATGGATATAATCGCTTCGCGACAATCGGCTTCAATCTAGGAGGGCAGGTAAAGTACCCATCCATCCGAAGAGCCCCATGATGACAACGTGAAAGGAGATGCTTGGGCCTCGTGAGACACCCACAAACCATCTGTCATCTCGAAGACGACCCCTGGAGCAAGGATCACCGCGTCAACAGAAGTCGTATTCAGAAAGCTCGACGCATCACTCGGTGTTCGCCAATAACCGCTAATATTGAGTTCTCCCGATAGGTCTGCCTCGGTTTTCAAGACATAAAGCGAATGCATAGCCAATGTACTGTCTGCAATGAGAAGAAAACTAGAATTTCCCTCACTCGTTACGCCCGCCAAAGCATTCCCTGCATCTTCCTGCCAGAGTTGTTGACCGTGAAATCCAGTGAACATAACCAAAGGCAGGAGAAGGAGCATGGTTACGAAGAGAGGTTTAGCCGGAAGGTCCCGAAAAGTTTGCTCTGGCCGAAGTGGCTCCTCCCCGATATGCTGACACAGATGAATGAGCATCAACACTGGTAAGACCAGAATTGTGGCATATCTCCCATTGTTTCCAAGAATCAATATGCATTGGAAGAGAGAGATATCCCAAAGATTCGACTCAAGGGTCCATAATGCGCCGATGTAGGCTACAATCCCTGCTGCAATAACCGAACAAAACACCGCGACCATTGTCACAACTCTTCCACGCACATTCCAGAATGCTGATTTTGATGAGAAAAACGGCCAAAGGCAAAACCCAACCAGCAAGAAAAGGA
>JABJFP010000255.1 GCA_018662715.1 Methanobacteriota archaeon
CAATTCCAACATATAGGCGGTCGCTCATTTTTGTTCACCTTCCGACTTGCGGACATACCTCCGAGTATGCCACCAACCTTCAAGGTTCACCTTGTGAAATTGGGTTGGAATCAACACCCATCATAGTTAGAAGTGAAGAGCAGTCCATTGTTTACTCTTCCTGTTCTTGGAAAATATCTCTACCATTTTCTGTTTGGGCAAATGGTGCCGAAAGTTCTCCCTCCGCTTCGTATCTCAGTTGCCGTTTTGACCACCAAAAACTGGTGATTGCAGCGAGCAATGTTCCAATCAACGCCCACCGAACTAATGGGGGAGAGGATTTTGTAACGATTAAGACCGGCGCCGTATCTGCTTTTTCGCCCAAGATTAAGCGTTCAATGGTGATGTTCATAGTAGTATTGACAACAATAATTTCTTCAGAGGCTGCAGGAGATTTGTTGGTGGTCTGAACGAAAATTTGGAGAACAAAAAACCCATCCTCGAGATACTGTAAGGGGAGGTCGGCTGGATTTTCCCAAATACATTTCATGGTTTGATTAGTGGTATGTTGGTATTGACAGTCCGTGATGCTGTAATTTGAATTGTTTGAATAAACCAGCTGGGCGCCGGAACGATAACCATCCCCATCCGGATCACTCACGCTCCATTCCATAGAAAAGAGGTCAACCCAAGCCGTTCCGTTTTCCGGGATGCTCATGAGTTGGATGATAGGGGGTTGGTCAGGAGGGTAGCATCCATCTGTCATAACCGGCCAAGAATCTTCTTCTGTGTAGCATTCATCTTCATCATCCAGCACACCGTCTCCATCGGAGTCATCAATACACCCGTCGTTGTTTACATCATATCCCGATGCATCAATATCAGGGCAGTCGTCATACGGGCTTACAACTCCATCTCCATCGTCATCATCGAGACACCCGTCCCCATCAATATCGTTTCCAATTGCATTTTCATTCGGACACAGGTCGTTCATGTTTGTCACGCCGTCCCCATCTCCATCGAGGTGGTCCTCCCCGTCTCTGTCTACGCCTTGGACAATCAACCCAAACCCAATGCGGTCGCCATTGAGGCCGACAGCCCCCGCCTCTCCACCAGGTGCAACATAGCGTGCGACAACCTCTACATCGAAGTATGAATGCTGCTCAAGTAATTCCTTTGGAAGGTTGATTCCTAAGGATGTTTCATTGCTTCCAGGAAACGAGTCCAAATTATCAAAATTCGCTACTGTTCCATTGAATTCGGTTGGAGTTCCGTCCACGTGAATACGATCTGGAATGACAACGGTACCATCCGGGAACGTTATCCGAATTTGTAAATCGTCAACGACTGAGGGTTCAGGTTGAGCAGGGTAGGCCAAACGAATGGCAACATCGGTATATGGGAGCGGAGAGAAACGTTGTTGGAATCGCTCGCCGGTCTTAAGAAATGGACCAACTGCTCCAGTTCCGTCCCACGAAACTTCTGAAAACCCAGAGAGATTACTTTGCTGCCCACCGTAAATTTCCATCCACTCCATCGGGTTGGAATTTGTAAGGCGATAACTGTCGTGGACCCACACGTCGCCCAAAGGTGAAACCATCCCTCCATCCATGATACTTGACGGATTAAACACTTCACTGAGATTCAAGCGACCCCACCCATCGTTTGGATTATGCAAGTCATGCCCTCCATTCCCGCCACTTCGTTCATCTTGACTTAGTGGGGTTGCGGCGAGTGCGAGGGTTGCCCGCATGAGCGAACCAGACGGCGTAAAGCCAGGTCCAAGGAGCAGTGTTGTGTTGGCCGGGCCACCATCAGCCCAGGGCGGTTGCAGGGTAGAAAGGGGAACTGCATGTTGGTTTTCGAAGGAACCGGTCAACCAACCGTCTTGATACATCTGCTGAAGTATTCCAGCGGCGCCTGCCGCTGCAGGTGTTGCCATACTCGTCCCAGATGATGAGCGGAGATTGAAATTGTTGGAAGACCAATCACCATCGGCCGCAGCCGATTGTACACTTCCACCCGTTGCCAGCATGAACACTCCGTCTGTGCCAGCTTCTGTAGGGCCGTAGGAAGAAGAGCCCCATACCTCAGCGTCAACGGCCTTTGTCGTTGCACTAATAGAAACCACATTACGTCCGTTGGCGGGTTCAAGAATTCCTGCGCCGGAATTGCCAGGAGCGATGAATGCAATCGACCAGGGCATTGCTTTCGCAAATCCATCAAATGTCGCAGTTCGTTGGGTGTAGGCGGTAGTAGCATCTCCCCATGAATTTGAATGAATGAATGCTCCTTGGGCGGAGGATTCGTAGAGCAAGTCATCAACATTTGGAGGCACCCAACCGTCAGAAGACACGATATCCTGCATTAGAAGTTTTGAACCGTGGGCAAGAGCTGAACCGTTGGCAGGAACCGTACCACTTCTGTCGCTAGAGACATCAAAACACACCAACGTTCCTGCGACATGTGTACCGTGCCGGTAGTCTTCATCTCCAGGAGTGTCGTTTTCATCTATTGTCGTGTTGAGAAGCAGAACTTTCCGATGTTGATCGCCAAAAATCCCAACTGCGGGATATTCCGCAGAAGGTTCCGCGAACATACTTGTTCCACTGGTGGCGTTCCTGAAGCAAGCATGGTCAGCATCAAGGCCGCTATCAGCGACACCCAACGTCACGCCACTCCCGTTCAAACCGAGTTCCCAAAACGGATGTTCAGTGAGTAGGCCGTGCTCGTGAATCGAAGCACTCACTCCGTTCCGCCCTTCTGTCTTTAACACCGGCTCAATCCAGAGCACTCCTTCAATGCTCAAGGCCGCGTCGATGAACTTCACATCCTGAATGAGAACATTGGTGAAAGTAGGTATTGAGAGAAGCGGCCCAACATTTCGTTCTGCCAAGAAGCCACCGTGGGCGCCAAAAGAATCAGCAATACTCAACTTAACATCAACCGGAAGCCGCGGCTCATAAACAACACGAACCCAGTCTCCAACGTGTGCTGTTTGTGTTTCAATGCCCGGCTTCCAAACCGCATCTCTGTAGGATTTTATTTCATAGTTCGCCGGTAAAGAAGCATCAGATGGGATCCATACAAGAAGCGATTGTTGATCCACAACTCGGAGGGGAGTCAAACCGTATTCAGTTAACTCCAGCCAGCCGTCGGAATCCCACACGCCGCTCTCAAGCACCACCAACCGCTCGTTTCCCATCATAGTCGCTGGCAATTCGGGTTCCACTGGGGGGGCATATATCCCCGAAACCAGCGGCATGAAGGCCAGAACAATCATCGCCCAGGCCTTCGACATAACACCCCGAGCATTCCTTTTTGTCTCAATCTTGCGGTTGCTCGTTTGCTCAATTCGCGCCAGCGCGTTTAAGGATGGATGGCAGGTCGGACGGTCCGATGAAGGCCTATCGAGTGACAGGGACGGCACCTTTTGGTAGCCAACGACAAGAGTTTTCTTACGACTTTACCGCAGAAAATGCTGAACAAGCAACCGACAAAACATACTCCATTCTTGGTTCACGACACCGTGCAAAGCGACGAACAATCGCTATTGCCGATGTGTCAGAAATAGACCCAAGAACCTCTACTGAACCCCACGTCCTTCATGCATTCCGAGAGCAAATTGCAGCTCAAGGCGGCCTCATTACCGCCGTCAGTGAAGAAGAGTGAATTCTCCGGTCGTCGCCTTCTTCAACTCCTAGTGAATGGAAGGGTTGAGCCCGATGGTAGACCGCACCCAATTACAGCGTATGGCGAGAGACGTTGAGGCCTTGCGCAAACGCCTCGATGAAATTCATCTTCGCATGGAACAAGTGGATGCGGTGTTGTCCGAGCATAAGATCACAGCCGGGGCCCTCAAGGCATTAATGGCTCACGAAGACCCAAATAACGCATCAAGTCATGTATCAATCGGTTCGGGCGTGAGTCTCCATTACCGTCATCAAGGAAGCGAAGAAGGCATCGCCCTCGTTGATTTGGGGGCGGGTGTTTTTGGTGAGCGCCACTGGTCAGATGCTCACGCTATAACTCTCGAGCGAGAAAGCGACATCCAACACTTGCGGGACGAACTTCAAGGCCAAGCCGAACAAACAGAAACCAATCTCGCTCAAGTTGCTCAGGCATTCAATACTGCAGCCGAACAACTCCAATCCCTCGCCGCTGCACCAGCAGAAGCCAAAACCCTTCCACAACAAACAGCATCTGAACCAGAGCCGGAACCGGCTAAGCCTGCTCGCAAGGGTCGGAAACGGGGAATGTTTGGAAGCGATTTAACATTGGACGACTGAGGTGATTGAATGGGATTGTTTGATAAATTTCGACGTCGAGTTCGTGAAGTTGCCAGTGATGTTGACGAGCAAGCCCTGTCTGCTGATGCAAATTCAGTAGAAGCCAAAGAACTTCTCAACACGCCAACAGAACCATCCAAGCCAACAGAAGATTGGGATGATTTGGAAGCGATTGAAGAAACCGAGGAAGTCGCCCAAACCACATCTTCTCCGGACGAGGATTGGGATGAATGGGACGACGACGAACCTACCGCTCCAATCGTACTAACCAAGAAAGAACGCAAATTCCTTGAACGCCAAGAAAAAGAGCGTAAAAAGAAAGCAGCGAAGGTTGCTAAAGACATGAAAAAGCGAGGTGCCGTTGATGTCGCACGGCCAAGAGGTTCCAAAGTTGACTTGACCATGATGAGAACCACAACCGGCCGCCAACTTGTCAAGGTTAAACAAGACCCAAAGGGCTCATCAAAAACGGCAAAATTGGAAACGGAAGCCGGGACCACTCTTGACATTGAACTCGGCGGTGGTGTAGTCAATGAAGGAGGGCGTATTATCAAGCCAAGTGCTGCACTTGACAACCTTCTCGAAGAATTAGAATGGGTTCTTCTTGAATCCGATATTTCCCAACATGCAACATCCGCCCTCATCTCCAGTCTACGCACTGCCCTCATCGGATCACGTTTGAGAAAAGGTGCCGAACTACCAAAGGTTCTCGAGGCTGCCCTCAAACGTGCCCTCCATGGCCTCTTGGAAGCCGGCTATTGGGACTTTGACGCCTCAGTCAAAGCGTTCATCGACGCCGGAGACGCCCCCGTCGTCATCATGATGGTCGGCGTAAACGGGACCGGTAAGACAACAACTGCTGCGAAAATTGCACAACGCCTCTTGAACAACAACATCAGTGTGATTGCAGCAGCAGGTGATACATTCAGGGCTGGAGCCATTCAGCAATTGGAATCTCACTGTGAAAACCTGGGCATTCGGTGTATTTCGAGTCAGCGAGGCGGCGACTCTGCTGCGATTGCTCGTGATGCGATCGACTCCGCTAAAGCCCGAGGCATCGACGTTGTCTTGGTTGATACAGCCGGGCGAATGCAGAACAAAACAAACCTGATGAACGAACTCAACAAGGTCCGCAAGGTGACGAATCCTCACTTAACCCTCTTTGTTGGTGATTCACTTGCAGGCAATGATGCGGTCGAGCAAGCTAAGATGTTCCAAGAAATCATGCGCTTTGACGGAGCGGTGCTCACCAAAATGGATACCGATGCAAAGGGAGGCGCAGGGCTCTCAATCGCCTACGCCACTGGCCGACCAATCGTCTTTGCAGGTGTTGGTCAAGGCTACGACGACCTTCTTCAATTTGAACCACAATGGCTGCTAGACCAGTTGTTTGAATGAGCGAGAAGGAGAAAAACCCCCACCCCTTGGTTAGCCCATGGCGGATATGTTTGCAGACGAAGACTCGGCTCGTTTTTTCCAAATCGTACAGATGCTGCAACGCTCAACCATGCTTCATATGGGCTATTTACCCGACCAAGACCATGCCTTTCACTACAACCTTCTTGAGGCCAAAGAAGGAATCGAAGTTCTACGAATGTTTCAGAAAAAGACAGAAGGGAATTTGACATCACAAGAAACACAAATGCTTCGGACGGTCATCAGCGATTTACAAATGCACTTTACTAAAGCACCACAACTTCACCGTAAGCGGCAAGAAGAACAAGCACAGAGCGAAGTCATCCGAGAAACATTTAGCCAACCACAAGACGGTCCTGTTGAGGATCTGTCAACATCAGCCTCTGGGGAAGAAGAATAGCGGTTGTTTGATGTGGAAGAACTCTGTGCGATGCTTTGATTGGTATGGGTCTTGTTACCGACGTTAACGATGATGCGGCCCCGACCGTCCTCATTGTTGACAACAATCCGATGTCATCAATGCGCCTCACCAACCTTTTCAAGGCCAAGAATTTCAAGATCGAAGTTTGTGAAGACGGCGATAAAGCCGTTGATGAATACATTCGTCTCGACCCAGAACTTGTAGTTCTCTCACTCGACCTTCCCTCGCTTGACGGCCATCTCGCAGCATTGGAAATGCGGGAGCATGGAGGGGAACAGCGCATTGTTTTCGTCGCTCCAAGCCGGATGGCCGAACTTGCCCGCAATGCATCGTTTTCTGCTGGAGCAGTTACGTGGCTTCAAAAGCCGATATCCAGCGGGACACTAGAATCATCATGGAATAAAATCATCGGAACCATCCCCGAAGCACCGGGCTTAGAAGACTTGGACGCCCTCTATCCCGAAGATCGCGTCAAGGTAGAAGCGGATGATGGAGCATTAATGCCTGCTCTCCCAGAACTAGCTCTCCCCTTACCCGGGGCGGCACTTCCCGACCTTTTGTTGCCTGAAATCCTCATTGCGGAATCAACACCCTCCAAGAAAAAGAAGAGTTGGTTGAAACG
>JABJFP010000034.1 GCA_018662715.1 Methanobacteriota archaeon
CAATTTGAGACAATGTGGTTTCAAAAGCGACCGGAGTGGGCACGTCACCGCGTAGGTTGTTCAATGCTCTCTTGTTCAAGTTGAAGGAACCGAGATGGTTCTGGTGAAATCAAGCGTTTCGTGTAAAGGCTTGAATTCCAGTGATGTAACGACCAAGAATGAGGTTGTGAATGTCGTGAGTTCCTTCATAGGTTTTGACCGACTCTAGATTAGCCATGTGGCGCATAATTGGGTATTCGTCAAGGATTCCATTGGCACCGTGGATGTCCCGAGAGACGCGTGCTATTTCCAAAGCGATGTCAACGTTGTTCATTTTCGCTAGAGAGATTTGCTCGGGGAACCAAGTTCCGTCGTCCTTCTTCTTTCCGAGGTGGTAGGCGAGAAGTTGTCCTTTTGTGATTTCCCTTAGCATCCAGGCCAACTTGTTTTGAATCAGTTGGTACGATGCAATTGGATGGTCGAATTGAATTCGTGAAAGGGCGTATGTTTTCGAACTGTGGAAACAAGCCATTGCGGAACCAAGGGCACCCCATGAAATACCGTATCGGGCGTTGTTTAGGCACGAGAATGGACCACGAAGACCTTTGACATCTGGAAGCATACGGTCTTTTGGAATCTTACAATCCTGGAAGACGAGTTCGCTGGTTACACTTGCTTTCAGTGAATGCTTGCCTTTCATTTCAGGAGCGGTGAATCCTTCATCGCCCTTCTCGACGATGAAGCCACGAATGACGCCGTCAAGTTTTGCCCAAACCACGGCTACATCAGCGATGGTTCCGTTGGTGATCCACATCTTGGCCCCGTTGAGGAGGTAATGGTCGCCTTTGTCTTCTGCCTTGGTAATCATGTCACCCGGGTTTGAACCGTAATCAGGTTCGGTAAGTCCGAAGCATCCAACCCATTCCCCGGAGGCCATCTTTGGCAAGTAATGTTCCTTCTGTTCTTCGCTTCCAAAATCCCATATTGGATACATCGCAAGGGACCCTTGCACAGAGGCAAAAGAACGGAGTCCACTGTCCCCTCGTTCAAGTTCTTGGCAAATCAATCCATATGCGACGTAAGAAAGGCCCGGGCACCCATAGCCTTTGAGCGGAGCACCGAGGACTCCCATCTCGCCTAGGGCAACTCGCCATTCGTCAAGAAAGACACCGTCTTCGCATGCTTGCTCAATTTTTGGGATGACTTCTTCGTCAACCCACTCTCGGACCAAATCCCGAATCATAATTTCTTCTTCGGTCAGTAGGCTTTCTATATCGTAGAAATCTAATCCTTCAAACGGCTCCATAGCAGTCTCCCTCAGCATGATGGCTACGCGCGTGCTTCATCAACATAACCCTTCATCCGGAAAGAATTATTTGCTTTTTTTCTTAGGGAAACGCCACTCTTTGTACTTGCGTTGAAGCCATGTACTGTTCATGTATACAAGTCCAAGAATGACACCGGGGACGGAAACTGCAACGGCACCAAGCACGAGTACTGTCATGATGTTTGCATCGACTTCCTCAAGGAGCGGGGAGAAGGCAACGATATTGCCAAATTCGGTTACAATGAATCCTTCGTTCATGCCGGTCTCCCAAATCACGCTGATTGTCCTACCGGCAATAACAGAATCCCACTCAGCCGCATCTTCCGCCATGAGAACAGTGAATGCTTCGCTGGTTTTTGGTTGATGACGAAGCAGCGAAAACGGAGCCATGTGGACCAAACTTGAACCATCATGGCCTACACTCACATCGATTTGTTCTCCAGAAGATAAATCAAACATCAATGTTTCTTTCCCATAGGATTGACTCGCATCGATGGTATTGATGCGGAGGGCTTTGCTACGAAGTCCACTAGCAAACGCAACACATTCGTTCAAGGTGATGTCAGAACACTCAACTCCAACCCAAGTTTCGGTGACCGTCCCTGACATCCAAGTCAATTTATGGTCACGGTCAATAACACCAATCCCGTCCTCAAGACTTGATACAAAGCATACGTTGTAGTTGGGATTGGGGTGGCAGGAAATATCCGTGATTTGACTCGTACTCGTGGAATTGAGGGATTGGAAGCCAGAATGCTCTGCAAACTTCCAAAGGGTTCCATCTTCAGAACCAACGTAAGCGTAGTCTCCTGCGGACCGCCAGTCTACAGCAGAAAGGTCGTAACCCAATACTGAGAATGAATCGTTGACAAATGTGACACCATGGTCGAATGTATCATAGCGAAGAGCAAGTCCTCCTCCACCCATCAAAAGTGCAGTGTTACCCCGAGGATGCCATGCAACATCTTGAACTGTTGAATCACGAGCGGTTAGTAGTTCAATATCCTTGGACCGATCATCGGCCGCTGTAGCAGAAAGAACGCGAGCATACCCGTTAATTCCTGCGATAAGGACCGAGGAACCATCTGGAGAAACTTCGCCTACTTTTATTCCCAAATCGGTCTCTCCCAAAACTCCAGCATCGCTTAACTCAATGCGTGTGACCGCTTCAGCTGAAACTGTTGGTATGAGGAATAAGAGAAGAACGAAGAGTGCAAACTTGCGTACGCCCATACCCCGATGCACCAGCCCATGTATCAAAGTCTCTCCGACGAAATATGCCCATTCACTATCCCGTCATTTCAGCAAGTTGAACGGTGATGCTTATGTCAAAGGTGTGCTTCGCTAGACCATGGAGCGATTTGCTGTAAAGAGAGGCGTGCAAAAGACGATGGGCGGAAATGCAGGGTTGGCAAAACTCGCAACCCAATATTTTGAAAACATCAATGTGGACGCCGATGGCGTATTTACGGGCTCATACGGCCTTTTGGTGATGGTTCAAGGGTCCTTTGACGCAGCAGGTAAACTTGCGGTTGATGTAGAACAGCTCAAAGGAAGCGCTCTTGGCGAATTCCTAGAAGGAGAAAATGGCCGGGAGATGGCCATGGAATCCCGCCGTCGGTGGTCTGGATTTTTGGACGATGCTACCGGATACTCCGCAAAACAACGTGGAGACAAGGCTAAGGAAGAAGCAAAGAAATTCTCAAAGGCTAAATCTGCGATCAAAATGGCTCATAAAGCCATGGACCTGATGGATGTCTCCGCTGAAACACAAGCAAAGGCACACGAGCTCATTGAGAAGTTGCAAGGCATGGTTGACGCAGGAACTCCTCCGTCTGAAGGCCAAGTCAAGAAACTGAACGACCTCTTTTGAGGGTGATTCTATGGCAGCAGAGAATCCATTGGATGCTTTTATTGAGCGGATTCCTGAAATCAATGAACTTTCCTCAGATAACAAAGAACGGCTTGGAATGATTGTTGGTCACGTTGACGAAGTAGTTGGATTAGAACATCTCGTGAAGTGTTTGACTGAAG
Organism: Methanobacteriota archaeon; assembly: GCA_018662715.1. Taxonomy (GTDB): domain Archaea; phylum Thermoplasmatota; class Poseidoniia; order Poseidoniales; family Poseidoniaceae; genus Poseidonia. Next base: position 3,341 of record JABJFP010000034.1, read on the forward strand.
ATACCTCAATTTCCGGAGACGATATCATCCGATGTTATGTTGGATTTGAGCCAAGTGGAAAGGCTCACATCGGCTGGAAGGTACTGTCTCTCCAACTGCGTAGAATGCTTGACGCAAATACCAACGTTCTGATCTTCCTTGCCGACTGGCACGCGTGGGTGAATGACAAATTCGGAGGAGATATGGATGCAATCCAAACCACTGCACGGTACATGGAGGAGACCTTTAGAGCCCTCTTGGGTAACCCTCCTGAGGGACCCGGACCTGGACAACTCCAGTTCAAGTGGGCAAGCGAAGTGATGGAATCAAGCGAGTACTGGGCTCGTGTCCTACGGTGTTCAAAGGGAGCCACTCTGGCTATGGTCCGCAAGACGTTTACCATCATGGGTAGGGACGAGGCTTCTTCAGACCATGACCTGTCAAAATTCTACTATCCCGCTATGCAGGCCGCTGATATATTCGAAATGAACATTGACATCGCAATCGGAGGCATGGACCAACGAAAGGCTCACATGTTCATGAGAGATGTTGCCTCGAAGTATGGATGGGAAAAGGCAACTTGCCTCCACACACCGATCATTTCATCACTCAAAGCGTCTGGTAGTCGGATGGAATCCTTTGACCACAAAATGTCGAAATCCGACCCCGCTGGCGCACTGCTTCTTCACGACACTCATGAACGAATTCGTAAGAAAATGCGAAAAGCATACTTGGACCCTGAAGACCAAAATTCACCTGTTTACGAACTTGCAGAAAACATTGTACTGCCCGAGTTCGGAGAAATAGTGGTGACACCAGACCCCCGGTTCGGAGAACCGAGTACATGGACTACCCTCGAGGCATTCAAAGAAGCAGTGACCAACGGCACCTTGCACCCACTTGACGCAAAATTTGGAGTTGCTGATGGACTTGCAAAAGGTTTGCAATCTGTTGAGGCATATTTCGATGCAAATCCTGACGCCCTTAACGCCGTTACTGCACTTATGCAAGCATGAACTTACTTCGTGTCAACAATAGGCAAGGGTTCGACGCTGATGACGTCTATTGAGAGCAAACGGCGTGTATCTTTAGCAAAGTTTCGGGTCGGAATGGGTTGTACTCTGAGAATACCGTTGACTCGCATGAAGGATGAACTCTCTACATCACCCACCAGGTCATCAGACAGCGTCCCGATTAATTCGAATTTTGCCGAGCATTGAATCAAATGGTGATCCTTATTGTAACTGATTTGTCGCATTGATACGTCTTGAACATCTTCATAATAGCATTCATCAATTAACATTCGGAAATTGGGCCGAGGATAGAAGTGAGCTATTGGAATATCCTTCGTGTCGATACCATCCAACGATTTTTGAAGACAAATACGGCAAACGCTAGGACTTTCCCGCTCCCTAGCCCTACGCTGTTTTACTTCTGTTGAAGTTCCACAATCCCTGCATTTGTAACTCGCCGACTTGAGCCAGCCGTATGGATGAGATACATGGGCAATTTTCACATCTACGGAGAGAAGTCTGTCTCGGTCTCGCATTCGAAGTTCATCCATGGTCCGATGGTAGTTTTCGCTCAAATTCACGACCCTGACAACCGGACGGGTAAGGACTCCATTTTGGTCAAATTGTTCCTTCAAGACCTTGTCACCCATTGAGAGTGTTCTTGCTGGATTGAGGTGGAATTCGGTTTTGAGGAACTTATCTTTGGCCATGACATCGTGTTGTACTTCAAAGCCAAACACATTCATTTCAAGGCCCTCTAAGTCCTTAATTTCAGCCGAATACTCATTTTCGAATAGGATTCGCCATGCTGCAAGCAAGTTCTGATCTTTCTCACCGAGGTCAATGGGGTCTTCTGTTGGCATGGAATTCTACCGTTTTGTTGAAGGTTCATAATCTTGGCGGATTGACATCAAACTTCGCCTCTTAAATCAAGCCATCTTTTACCCATATGCAACGGTGACAAGGTTCATGAATTGGATGCCGGTGGTTCATCCATCCGTACTCGGATGAGTGACCCCCATGCCAACCATTGTCGTCCTTGTAAAGCAAGTCCCTGATACAAACGCCAAGATAGCCATCAACGGCCAAACTGTTGACCTATCCGCTGTGAAAATGGTCATGAGCCCCTACGATGAGTTTGCGCTAGAAACTGCGCTTCTCCACAAAGAAGCCGCTGGGGGCGAAGTAACCGCATTAACGGTTGGAGGACCGGCATCAGAAAAAATCCTCAAGGATGCAAAAGCCATGGGAGTTGACAATATTGTTCGTATTGAATCATCGGATTCAATGGACACCAATGCTCTACAAACAGTGCTCAAAGAAGCCATTTCTAGCCTCGGTGCTGAAGTGGTCTACTGTGGGAAATCCGCAGCAGATACCGGTGCTGGCTCAACCGGACCTGGTGTAGCCGAGCGCCTCGGCTGGTCCTCAGCCTCGAATGTAATCTCTGCAAGTTTCGACGGTGGCCTCTCAGTTACCGCCCCTGGCAGCGGTGGCAATGTACGCCTCAATGTACCTCTTCCAGCAGTTGTGTCTTGCGACAAGGGAAGTTTCAAAGTTCGAAAGGCAAACATCAAGGGAATAATGCAAGCAAAGAAAGCCGCTGTAGATGTTCGCACAATTGAAGCACCTCCCTCCACGGCTACCGTGGTAAGCCAATCTCTCCCTCCCGCAAAACCTGCAGGAAAGTCCTACCAGGGTGGCCAAGCAGCCGCAGAGGTAGCACAACTGCTCCGGGATGAGGCCAACGTACTGTGAAGTGATACCATGAGTGAAACGATTGTAATTGCAGAAATGAACAACAACACCATCCATCCAAGCACTGCTGAACTCGTAGCAGCTGCCTGTGAACTTGGAGCAGAACCAACGCTTATCGTGCCCTGTACTGATGCTGGAGCAGCAGATAGCGCTACTTCATGGTCCGGAATTTCCGGCCTTATTGCAGCGAAATCCGCTGCTTTCGAAAACTACGACGCCGCAGGATGGGCATCCGCTCTCGATGCAATCATGCCTCAGGGAACCATCGTCACCGGAGCGTCACCTCAGTCAAAGGACTTGGCAGCACGAATCGCGGCTCGCCGAAACCTCCCTGTCGTACAGGACGTCGTGAAGATCGAAGGTAACCAAGTGACATCACCGGTCTACTCCGGAAAGGCCATGCAAACCGTAGCACTCGGCAGCGCCAGTGTGGTCTCGGTTCGCTCCAACGTATTCACGCCAGTCCAAGAAGGCGGAGAAACCAGCGTTTCCGTCGTTGATACAACGGGAGATGTAGCGACCTCAGTACAAGAATTCATGGCTCGAGCATCTGAACGCCTTGATGTATCTGAAGCAACTATCGTCATCTCCGGAGGACGGGGTATGGGCTCACCTGACAATTTCACCCACCTTGAAGCAGTTGCTGACACCATCGGGGCAGCAGTCGGAGCATCCCGTGCTGCAGTGGATACATGGGAAGCAATTCCCCACTCCATGCAAGTTGGACAAACGGGAAAAACCGTCAACCCCAACCTCTACATCGCAGTTGGAATATCAGGAGCCATTCAGCACCTTGCTGGAATGCGTTCCTCAAGATACATTGTCGCCATCAACAAAGATGCTGACGCACCAATCTTCAAGCATGCTGACTATGGAATCGTCGCAACATGGGAAGAAGCACTTCCAGTACTACAAGCGCAGTTCCAGACTATGATGGGCTGATCAAGCGTACTTGCCAAAACCGTACACGCCGCTCCCGGCTTGGTCCCCAACAAATGGGTTTGATGCTCTCTCTTGACCAATTGTTGTCAATGGCCCATGCCCCGGATGGACGACAGTGTCCAATTCCAACGGCCATAATTGTGTGTGGATTGAGGATGCAAGAAGGTCAAAGTCGCCACCGGAATGCGGGATGTCGGTTCTGCCGACTGAACCTGCAAACAACGTATCTCCTACGAAAATATGATCCGGTGCCCCGTTGACTTCCACGAGTAAACAGCATCCGCCAAGTGTATGACCTGGCGTGTGGAGTGCTTGAAGCGATATTGAGCCAAATGAATGCCATTGTGAGGCAACGAGTGCTTCATCTGCTACTGCAGGCACAGGTAGTTGAAGGCCGTAACGCATTCCTGAGGTTTGTGCCAGAGTCTGAAGCATTGTATCGTCGGGATGTAAGAACCAATCTACTTCGTAGTGAGCCTTGAGAACCGGAATGAAACCGCTGTGGTCAAAATGAGCATGTGTATTGACCAAAGCCACTACCTTTCGCTTGGGAATGCCTGCCTCGGAGGCTTCTTCCGGCGTGCTAGGGCCTGTTGACCAATCTGGTCCGCTTCCTGAAAAGGATTCAATCCAGTCGATGAGGCGTTGAGGTTCATCCCCGCCGTCTATGATGATGGTGTCTCCTGTTTTAGAATCTGTAACCACTGAACATCGCATCTGAAGTGGACCGACAAAGAAATTCTCAATCCAAGGATTTGTGAGGGCCATAGCCTCTCGGAGGTGGAGGTCCTTCATGAGGTTGAGCCTTCCAAAACTGTAACAGTAAGCCGGTCTGAAGTCCATCCGCCTTGCTGGTCAACAACGCGTAACTCAAACGAATGAACGCCAAGTGGTACTTTCAATCGGACCTGTGAGGTTGTTGCTATTTCTCTTCCGGAGGCTTCAATCCACGACCATGATTTTACTTGTTGATGGGGGTCAAACGTTCCGTTACCGTTCAACAATACCACACAGGTACCATCATCATCCGCTCTAAGGCGTTGGTCGTCTCCTGCTGATGCTTGTGGTTTGAGGATTTCATCGTGCTGAGAAGAAAGGGCCTCGAACAACTCATCCTCATCCTCTTGCATCAACATTGATTCGGTGGGGTTGTTGAGTGCGTCTAACAAATCGGATTCATCAGCCATTGACGGAGATTGAGGTTCTGACGTCGGACCGATGTCGTTGGACATTGCGTTCAGAAGAAGGTCCAGCTCCCCGTTGTTCATCTCTTGAGTATTCATTGATTCCCGTTCAGTTTCGGTTAGAAGAGCAAGAACATCGTCATCATTCCCGTTGTAGAGTTCTTCAGCATTCAGCCCCATATGTTCAGATGTTGTGGTAAACCACAGCGATAATTCTGTAGGGTCCATTTCAATCAGTTCTCCCTTTAGGTCAATCCAGCCGATAGGTTCTGCGTCGGTGTAATCATTTTGATCATCGCCTGCAAAATAAATACGCCTTCGTTGACGATCGGTGTGAAGCCATTGTGCCATTCCTTGATGCTCCACCTTCCAGACCGGACCGTTAGCGTCGATTCCATGAATGAAGAACCAAGAACTTGCGGCAACAGTCCCATCCGTGTGAACTAAGGAAAAAATGGGATGTTGAGTTTCCATTATGAGGTTGAGCGAACCGTCTTCTTGGAGATGATGAACCTCCCCATTGTCAAATCCAAGATAGGAGCCTACCGCTCCTGTGCAGGATGTAAGTAATCGCATACGTAATTCTTCACGAAGAATAAGTTCACCCTTCGACCATAATTCAATTTCAATGGCTTCCTCATCACCAGCAACCAACGCATGTCCTTCCCGAGTCAAGAAAAAGTTACCCTGCTCAGTCAAACCCATGCCGGTAATTCGTTCTCCAATCGTCCCTCGCATGGGTCGTGACCATAGAATGGCATCCTCGTCAAGACAATGCACTGCTCCGTTTTGCTGGGCAATGTAGATGCTGTCACCTGAAGCGTCCATCATGATGATGTCGTCAAATCCAAATTTGGAGGACAAAGATGAGACTGTCTGCTCATCTTTTACAGAAAGAAGTTGTCCCAGGCCGTCCAAAACTACCAAGCATTGACCCCAAGGAACACATTGCACCACCCCAGCATCTATGGCTTGCTGCACCAAAATACTGCCCTCCAAATCATAGAATACAAGGCCGTCAATTTCATCGCCAACAACCAATTGATTACGATGAAACTGCAGAGAGGATACGTCATTTTTATGCTCAAAAACCGAGGTCACCTGGCATTGGTCATTCTCGTCAAGAATGGCGATATGTATTCGCCTTGTGCCCTCAACCCAAGTAAGATGTGCGGTCGCTTCATCAAACATCAGATGGCTTACCTTCCCTTCGGATTCAACCAATCGAGAAGCACCACGTGTGAAGAGCATGGAAGGTGCTGTGCTACACCTTTGAAAAGGCCTCGCACAGGTTGGGCAAGTGCGCGGTCTCAGTTTTCTTCATCGTTGTGGAGATCAATCACGGCATCATCGTCATGGGATTGATTTTTGGCAGCATCATTTCGAGCGACATCAAGTCGGTCGAGGTATGCTTTGTCAATGTCGCCGGTAACATAATCGCCATCAAAACAACTTGAATCGAAGCGGTCAATTCCTGCTTGGTCATTCCAAGTAACATCCACCAAGTCTTCCAAGGTTTGGTAAAACAAGCGGTCAGCCCCGATGACATCGCCAATCTCTGAAACAGTTTTTCCGTCGGCAATGAATTCGTTCACTGCCGGCATGTCAATGCCGTAGACATTTGGATGGCGAACTGGTGGAGCGGCTGAAGCGAAGTAGACTTTAGCTGCACCAACTTCACGCGCCATTTCAATGATTTGAGCACTCGTCGTGCCACGAACGATTGAATCGTCAACGAGGAGAACGTTTTTGCCCTTGAATTCGTGCTCAATGGCGTTCAATTTACGCCGTACTGACTTTTCGCGCAATGCTTGACCGGGCATGATAAATGTCCTACCGACATAACGGTTCTTGACAAAGCCTTCTCGGTAAGGTAGGCCCAATGCATTGGCCATTTGCAAGGCTGCAATTCTTCCAGAGTCAGGAATTGGAATCACAGCGTCGATGTCATGGTCTGGCCATTCTTCTAGAAGACGTTCTGCGAGTCGTTGCCCCTGATTTAGACGAGCCTGGTATACGGAAATTCCGTCAATGACCGAATCTGGCCGAGCAAAATAAACGAATTCAAAGATACAAGGAGAATAGGAACGCTTTGGAGCACACTGGCGGGTGAAAAGATGTCCCGATGAACTGATGAAAATCGCCTCACCTGGAGCAACATCACGAATAACATCGAACCCAAGAGCCGTCAAGGCTACCGATTCACTCGCCACCATGTACTCTTCTTCCCCTTCGACTTCTCGCTTTCCGAAGACAAGCGGACGAATGCCATTGGGGTCTCGGAATGCCAGTACTCCGTAACCAGATATGACGGAAATGCATGCATAACCACCACGAACGTGTTCGTGAAGAGCAGATACTGCGCCAAAAATTGTCTCAATATTGATGTGAGGGTTTCCTTCAATTTTGAGAGCGCGTGAGCGATGTCCGATTTCAACGGCTAACATGTTCAACAACAATTCCGAATCACTCGTAGTGTTGATGTGTCGCATGTATTCATCACGTAGCATGATCGCCAATTCATCGGCGTTGGTCAAATTCCCGTTGTGTGCAAGAGCGATACCGTAAGGCGAATTGACATAGAACGGTTGGGCTTCTGCCCGAGAGGACGACCCAGCAGTAGGGTACCTTACATGGCCAATTCCAACATTACCTTGTAACCTCATCATGTGGCGTTTGAAGAAAATATCGGAAACCAGTCCATTTGATTTCCGAAGACGGAAATTGCTCTCGTAATCGGTAACGATTCCAGCGGCATCTTGACCGCGATGTTGGAGTACTGTTAAGCCGTCATACAGCAATTGATTCACATGAAATCCTTGCCGACCAACTAGACCGATTATACCGCACATGGTGTCGCCTCATCGCTACTAAGCCATGCCTGCTTCTTATCGTTGCGATTGATTCGCAAGAATCAAGCCTTAGGACGGTGAGATTTCTTGGACCAGTTGAATTTGCGGATTCGTGCGGTTTCGCCGTATCCACAGGAAGAACAGACCTTCTTTTGCTTGTGATATGCGTTGCGACCACAGCGGCGGCAACGTAGGTGAGTGGTCTTCTGACGCTTTCCCATTGACGGTGTACCCTTGGACATTTAACCACCCTGTGGAGCAGTCCACCGACCTCTTCCTTATGAAATCAACGGCAGAGCATCCGGTGAACGAATTACTCTTCCTCGCTGAAAATATGTTGCTTAGTAGGGCTATTCATGAGTGAAGCGAAGGAAATACCACCAACCAAAAGGGCGCTGATAAAGACGGCAATAAGTGTCGTCGAGAACCGAATGATATTCGAAAGAGCCTGTGCACGAATTGACCCGTTTGCCTCCATGAGCAAATCTCCTTGCGAGAGAAACATGAACGAAACCATGACGCCGACAAGAGCCGCTCCAAGCATACCGACCAAAGGTGCAATTGGCCGTTTACGCTTATCGCCGTAAACAAAGAGGGAGAAGAGGAGGAGAAACGATGCAATCGTGTACGAGGTGAGAAGTGAATTGGCAAAACGTATGATTGCACCATTGGTAACATGCCCATATAGGGCAAGAGCAAGGCCGCAAAGAACCAACGGGAAGAACAGGAAGCTAGCCCCCAATACCAAAAGGCTGGCCCGAGGTTCTTTGTCACTCATCCAAGGAACCCCCGTCCGTGTGAGCAGCAATGATTTCCGCCGCAACTGTAAGTTCATCCTTGGTAGGCGCAGGTAATCGGGAAGGCTCAGGCAGTTGAGATTCGTAGAATGCAATCACAAAAGCGAACATGAGAATGGCTAAACTAAATCCGACCAACATGCCGAATACATCTGCCCCGGCCAGCCAGAACTCATGAGCAAATTGTTTCGCATCAACATTGGGTCCATCAAACGCAAAGCCAAGGAGGACCAAACTAACCAGCATCACCAAAACTACTGTGAGCAACCGTTGCTCTTGGATACGGTTAACTCCAACTTGGCGCGTCAACATAATCGCCCCTGTTGCCAATCCAGTTGAGACCAAAAGCGTTGTACTCCAGAAGATAAACCAATAGCCGTTTACCTCGTTTGGATATGTTGGCGTCAAGATCCACCAGTGCATCCCCTCGAACCAAATGACACCGAGCATGATCATAATGATTCCACTCCGGCGCTCGGATGCAGAGAGACGCCCGATAGGGACGTTGCCTGAAAAAGAAAGGTTGTAAATGCCGACGGCGATGAGGGCAGTCGGCCCGACAATACTTCCTATAAAATGACCAAAACTACTCGACGGTGAAAATGGGATGGTCCATGGAGCCAACAAAATTGCAAGAAGGCCGACTCCAACAAGAATTTGTCCGGCGCGACTGGTCCCACTTGACTTTGTAAAGAGGAACATCAAAGCCCCCATGACGGTGATGAACCCCGGCACCCAGAAGAAAAAGAAGGCCAGTACCGTCTCTTCCATGCCACAGCCAGTGCGAAAAACCTTATGAATAATCCCTTGAGCATTTACGCAGTGAGCCGATTATTCACAGAAACGATGTCGGCAGCCATAAATACCCGACCTCTGTGGGCTGACTGCTTAGGTGTTACATATGGTAAAGCGACCCCGACAAGTCAAGCGCTACAGTCCTTCTGCTGGCAAGCATACCATGCACACCGTTGAGCGCGTTAAGAAGCGACGCGCCTCCGAACTTCGCTGGGGTCAGCGCCGTTTCCGTCGTGTCATGGCTGGATACCGTGGTTTCCCACGTCCAAAGCCTGACGGTCGTGAAAAGCCAACCAAGCGAGTTAACATTCTCTACCGGTGCACTGAAACCGGCAAAGCCCATTATGCCCCGTGCAAGCGTGCTAAGAAATTCGAATTGGTTGACAAGTGAGGTGTAAAAGATGACAAACAGTTTCCTAAAAGTGAGTTGCCGAGATTGCGGTAATGAATCAACGATCTTTTCCCGAGCCACCACTGCAATCGCATGCGATGTTTGCAGTGCAACCTTGACCAAACCCTCTGGCGGAAAGGCAGAGTTGGTCGGATGCACCGTTGTTGAAGCGCTTGAATGAGGAGGCAGAGCCTCCCATGAGTACCAATCCCGTCGCACCCCCCGATGAAGGGGAACTTGTTGTTGCTACTGTGAAGAACGTTAAGCAAAACGGGGCCTACGTTGACCTTGACGAATTCCCCGGCATTGAAGGATTCATTTTCATTGGCGAAATCGCAAGTGGATGGGTCAAAAACATACGAGGATTTGTTCGTGAAGGCCAGCGCCTTATTTGCAAAGTAATGCGAACTCGTAAAGATGGGAGTTCATTGGAACTTTCTCTCAAATCCGTTTCAGAAGAGCGACGACGTGCTCGTCTTCAAGAGTGGAAGAACGAGCAAAGAGCACACCAACTCCTCAAGGTTCTAGGCGAAAAGGTCTCATGGACTCCAGAACAAATCCAAGAGCAAGGCCACGAACTCATCGATGCATTTGGCACTCTTTATGCTGCTTTTGAAGAAGCAGCCATGCAAGAGAATGGTTTGACAAACGCTGGATTTGAAGGCGATTGGATCGCTCCTTTTATTGAAATAGCAATTGAAAACATTATTCCTGCCTTTGTAGAACTAAGAGGTATCTTAACCCTGAGCATCAACAACACACAAGGAGTTTCAGTGATCCGGGAAGCACTACTTTCTGCTGAATCGTTGTCAAACACTGAAGAAGAAACCGAAGTCAAGTGTTTTTATGACGGAGCACCATCCTATCGCCTTGAACTCCGAGCACCGGATTTCAAAATTGCAGAAACCCTTTGGGACCAAGCAACACGTTCGGTCATTGACCACATGGTAGCTGCAGGTGGAGAAGCAAACGCACAACGAGAGTGAATACAATGGCCCGTCAAATCCTACAACAGTGCCTTACCTGTCAAGCCTTTGGGTTGAGTACAACCTGCCCTCAATGTGGAGAGCGAGCTCAAGCTGCTGCCCCATTAAAGTGGTCTCCTGAAGACCATAGGGCATCTCTGCGCCGCAAGATGAACGGTGTTGAAGACTCATCGTGGAGTGAGAATCTTCCGACCCTTCCATCATTGAAGGTCATGATTGACACCGCTGCTGAAGAAGAAGAGTGAAGCGGCAACGGAGCAGAGCCTCCAAACCCCTTTCTCAGTCACCTCTCATTACTCAAACATTATAGCGCGCTTTGACTCGTTCGCGAGTTCATGACCCTTCGAATTGAATGGAGAAACGGCTCGTCTTCAATTGGCACGGATGAAGTGATGTTGCTTGCCTTCCCAGGAGTTGGCAACATTGGCAAGGTTGCAATTGAGAGTTTGTGGAAACTGAATCCAACCGACGTGATTGCTCGACTCCATCCGTCAGGACTCCCCCCTCTTGCTAAATTAGACGAAGATGGTTTGCTCTCCCCGCCTCACCTAACACTTTCACGGGTACAAACTCAAAGCGGTACGAGTCTGCTAACACTCACCGGTCCATCTCAACCCAATGACTCGAGTGCACAAAGTCATATGGCGGAAGAATTAATGCTGTTTTTCCAAGAACAAGGCGTCAGTAATGTGATTGTTCTTGCTGGCATGGCGGACTCACCCGAACGTAAAGATACATTCATGATCGCAAGTTCTGCCAGCCATCGAATAGAAATGGAATCAATGGGGGTTGATGTCCGCAGAGATGAACCGAAAGCAGGAGCAATTGGAGTTGCTGCATTGATTGCCTCAATGGGGCCGTTATTCGGATTAAACACGAGTTGCGCCATTACCACAACAGTAGGAGCAAGCGGAGACATCCTCGCATCTCAGCGAATGATTGAACATCTTGACCGGTGGTTTACTCTTGGATTGAAGCTTCCGCAGGAAGGAAACGAATGGCTCAAGCGTCGTTTAGAAGAGATTGCACCAAAGAAGAAAATGGATTTAGTAGCAGAAATGTCCGCGTCTCATGATGCATTCTATATGTGATTTGACCTCTTCAAAAAAGTCAACCATTCAAGTGAAGAGCGCCGAGAGAGGGATTTGAACCCCCGCGTCCAAGGGACAGTGGATTTCGAATCCACCGCAATACCGGGCTATGCGACCTCGGCTCTATCACAGGGCTTTAGCGCGACCGTCATAAGCATGATGATGCCTAGCCGCATCATGGAAGTACGGTTTCACGGAAGGGACGTCGAGATTTCAAGTTCGTTTGCACCCGGAACAACAGTTCGCGAAGCATTACTTGCTTCAGAAATCCTCCCCTCCATGGTCATTGTGAGTTATGAGGGAACTGTTTTGCCTCACTCAACACGGCTCAACCAAGATATTGAATTGCTTGTCACAACCATCTCTTCAGGAGGTTGAGCGGTCAACTCGCTCAATGATTTGAAGCCGTGATTGCTTCGAATAATCTCCACGAACCTCTGTAGCCCAAGCATCGAGCCCAAGGTTAGCAATAACCACGATATCGCCTACTTCAACCATACCAAATTGATTGTTCCAATCGTCGAACCAACCTTCAACCTTCATGGCCCCGGTATGGTCCATCAACATCAAACCACGACGCCGCCAAGTCTTTCCATTCCGGCTCACTCCGCTCTTTTCATAGGTGTAAACAATCCGACCGCCTACGTTTCTTCTCGCATTGTAAGCCATAAGGTCGTGAGAATCTTCATGTGGAGAATCATCCAATACGACACGAGCAAACGGGTCAATTTTCAAAACGATTTCTCCTTTCCAGTTTGTAGAAAAAATTGCATCTTCTACGAGAACCTCGTCTCCTTTTTTCAGGCCATCAGGCCAAGTATTACCGCCATCACGGTGTTCGTGAGAAATAATATTGACATTTGCAAAATAGTGTCCCTGTTGAATGACTATTTTTGGTGGCTTCCCACCACTAGCGACGCTCACACTGAAGAGTTCACCTCGGATACTTGCACGTGGATTCAACGAGCCTATTTCGTCAATTCGCGTCATTCCAGAAAAACCGGGCAATTGAAGAGATTCGGGCAGTGGTGCTTCATCTGAACCACCACCAGCAGGACATACTTCGCTCCAATCACAGCGATCACATCGAACCATCTGTGGTGGCTCTTTTGGCTTACCTCCCGGGGCAAAGCCTCGCATTGGTGCAGGCTCTGGTGGGCATTCATCACGCGTTGGTTTTTCCTTCTTCAGGTCAACCCACATTTCTTGTAGTTCGCCCTCCATGGTTTGCAATTCCTCTATAGAAGGGGCGCCAATATGCTTGATTGAGGGATGCCCCAGATACCAAATTTGGAGCGATGCAACGGTTTCAGAGCGCTCGTGGGTGATGTACCAAAGCATTGCATACATGCGGAGTTGGCGAACATAATCTCCAGAACGGTCGTTCGCACCAAGACTGGCTTTCAAATCAACGATGGTTATTGCCCCATCCCAATTGTAGACAAGGTCGTATTCTCCCTGAAACCAATGGTCTGGGTGTATGGCATTCATGGAAAATTTAGCAGCATCTGGATCAACAAACCAAGGTCGCGAGACCTCCCATGATTCCAACCAGCTTGGGTCACCGGAGCCAGCGAATGGGTGCCCGCTGGAAAAGGAGTCAAAAGAGAAGCCGTCTGGTGCCGGCCATTGAGGTCGTTCTCCGTCACGCCAGGACTGCAGGCCTGGTCCCCCTTTTTCAGTAAAGCAACGTTCAACTTCATCGATATGGAAACGAAGCCCTGCTTTGGTCATCTCAAGACATCGGTTTGTGTCAACGCTCTTCCAATCACCTGCTTTCCTATCGTCCCCTTCCCATTCGAGTCGCACCCTCTCGAGAGCAACAGGGAGATGCCGTTCACATCTTGCCATAGCCCATTCAAGCAATTCCTCTTTTGAGGCAGGCACATCACGTTCTGCCAGCGGCATGAGCATCTGTGAAGGCCACCCAGTGGCCGTGTTACGGTCTGGAAGACCATCCTCATCTAGAGGTGAAGGGTCGTGAGCATCCGAAGGAGCAGACGCGTGGATAAGTGCAGGAGATTCCCTCAAGACCCTACATACGGCTTCTTCTACGGCACGGCCTACAAAAAGAACCGGAATTTGCGGCATGCGGAATCTCAAGACTTTCTCATAATACCACAGACGTGGACAGGCTTTGTAGGTGTTAACCTGACTTGCCGAGAGGCGCAAATAGGGGCCAACTGTGTCTGTTGTTGCATCTGCGAGTTGGACGGGCATAGAGGTAAACCTGAGCCCACCCCTTTTCAATTCTCACGCAAGGCTCCCTGCCCCTTCATCGCAAGAACGTTGGTTCCATACGAGTTTTCCTGGAATCAATTCGTAATTGAAGCAAACCTGAACGCCATCCGATTTCTACACCAGTCATGGCCACTAAGGAACCCGGTTTTAAATTTAAAATTCGTTGATTGATACTGTTTCCAAAAGCGACAACTTCCGCCACATGAGTGCCGTCCCACAGCATAAAGGCCACCATGCTCCATGGCTTCCCATCAATTCTACGACCACTCCGCCGTCGGATAGACAAAACATATCCTTTGACATTAGCCCGGGTGCGCAACAAACCGAGACGAGTTACCTCGATTGGGTCGCCGTCCTCTACATCCTCAATTGGAATGATTTCAGTGCCCTTGTCGACATAGAGTCTCGGTTGGTCCCTCCAAACCCCTGGAAGAGCGTTGTGAACGAGAACATTTTTTTGTTCGATTTGGTGAAGAGTGGGAAATGAACCCGGCTCACTTTCTTCAAGCGCAATATGTTGAGTCCCACCTACCAAAACTGCACCAAGTACCGGCTCAGAGAAATGATTTGGCAGCGGACCCCATGCACCTGAGAGTGTTCCTTTGACTGAAACCCTACCCTGAATACTGGACAAGGGAGCATAAGGTGAAGAGATGGCCGGCAAGGAAAGTTCTGAAATCCATTGAAGAGAGTCGTGAAGATTCCATTCGGACGACTCACTTCGAGAAACCTGACACCAGAAGCAACCAGCAGCCTCTCCCGAACATGCGGATTTGGGTGATGTAGGGAAGGCTACAACGCCTTCGGCGAGGCTTTGCATGGCGTGATGCTGTTCCATGTAGAATGCCGTAAGAGATTCAATCTCTACTTCGTCCGGGGGTGCATACTGAACCCGCTCGGGGCCTGAGAGGTACCAACCCTCCATGCCGTCAACCAGCTCCCCGTCATGTGTTTGCGACCAGAGCCAAGAATAGAAGCGCAATTGATGCTCTAGAGATGCCGCAAAGGAAGATTCTGAAGAGCCCGATTTGATGTCAACAATGCGTATTGTACCGTCCCAACGTAGCACGAGGTCCAATTCACCAGAAGCCCAACCATCGGGACTGTAGAGGCGTTGAGGCTGGTGTACACGGGGGTCTTTGACCCAAGGCCGAGCACATTCCCATGCCTCGTTCCAGGTCACTGGCTCGCCTTGATTGGACCAAGTTGGAGATTGTTCAATGTCCCATTGCCTCAAGTCAATGTCGGGTACTTTTTCTGAACGAGGAAAAACAGGAATTGTTCCCCAAGATGGCTCAGGTACGGAAAAGGGTTGACCACCACTTCTTCTTGTTTCGAGGTAAGGACCACCGTTTTCCTCAAAACACCGCTTTACTTCTTCTAAAAACAGTAGAAAGCCTCCACGTATCCGGTCTACGAATGTTTCAAGGGCGACATCATCCCAAGACGCCCCGTCTTCTGTCCACAAACTATCATCCCAGTCCTTTCGCCCATCATCATGCGCTTTCTTTGCCTGAGTTTCAATATGCGGTTCGACCCAATCAAGGAGTTCTTGTTCTGAATGAAGGAGAGGTGGGTGCATCATAAACAACTCACATAGAGCATCCTCAAGCACGATTCCCGCCACTTGTGATGGACGAAGTGGGCCGTGCAAACCCACTTGATAAGCCAAAAACCACTGCTTTTCACAACGAAGGTACGTTGTCAAAGCGCTTGCAGAGAGCCGATTTCTTGAGCGGCCGAGAGGGCCACCAAGTGGCGGCTGTCCTACTGGCATGGCAACCCCTCGGGTAACATGGTCATGAAGTGTGCTTTCCCATCATGCATCGTAAGAATAGTAATCACCAACGTTACGTTGTTCACGATCCTTTCTGCTCTCGCCCTTGTTAATTCGTGGTCGACGAGAATCGTGATCTCTTCGGAAGGTTACATTCACGCTTGACAAAAAGCGATTCATTCCTTCTCGCAGGTCAAAGGGTCCAGTTGCCTTTCCTTGGACACCTCCTTCGCCTTCAAAGACAAGGAGAGAATCGGATACGATGTCAATGAAATAGACATCGTGGTCAATGACAAAGGCTGACTTTTCATTGGCTTCCATGGTTCTCCGGATAGCTTTAGCAGCCTCCATCCTCGCGTTTGCGTCCAAATGTGCCGAAGGTTCATCCAGAAGATAGAGGTCTGCATCTCTTCCCAAGCAAATGGCGATAGAAACCGCTTGGCGTTCCCCACCAGATAGTTTCTTGACACGCTTTGGTAGTAATTGGTCAACTCCCAAGGCGCGAATCACGTTGACATTGAATTCACCACTGCGCCACCGTGGACCGAGTTCACTATCGAGCCAAAGTTGGACTGAGCCGTCAATATCCACATCAATATGCTGAGGTTTGTATGAGATTTTTGCATCTGCAGTAACCCAGCCTCCGTCATACTCGTGCTCACCAGCGAGAAGTTTGATCATCGTAGTTTTGCCAGTACCGTTTGGCCCAACAACGCCAACTACTTCTGAGCGATGGACTGCGCCATCCCCCGATGTAAGTTTAAACTCACCTAGTGTTTTCTCAAGACCACCCCAGCTTACGACTGGAGTCCCGATTTCTGCACTTCGGTCACGATGACGCAGGAACTTGATCGGCTTATCCCGAATTCGTACGTTCTCTTCAGGTAGGAATCCATCGAGATAGGAATTGATGGCTTGGCGAGTTGAGCGGGCAGGAGTAAAGATTCCAAATGCACCCTTTTTCCCATACACGATGTGAACCAAGTCAGCAAGAACATCCAGAACCGCTAAATCGTGTTCAATAACGATGACACGCTTTGCTTCAGCAAGTTTTTGGATGATTCGAACGATTCGCATTCTTTCGTGAATGTCGAGATAGGATGAAGGCTCATCAAAGAAGTACACGTCAACATCTCTGAGTATCGTGGCACAGATTGCCATACGTTGCAATTCACCACCTGATAGTTGCTGGATGGTTCTATCAAGGAGATGGTCAATTCCCAAATCTTCGGTGGTTTCAACCATAATATTGCGTTCATCGACTTTCATCAATAGTTCACGAACGGTTCCTTTGACCCGTTTTGGCAGACGATCCACGTTCTGTGGTTTGACTGCTACCCGAATTTTCCCTGCTTGAACAGCAATGAAGAAATCACGTAACTCGCCACGAGGTAGAGATTCGATCACCGAATCCCATTCCGGATCAGTATCCATCCAATCTCCTAAATTCGGAATGGTTCTTCCAGAAAGTGCATTGATTGCAGTAGACTTACCCATTCCATTTGGCCCGAGGATTCCAACAACGCTTTCTTTGGAGGGCGTTGGGAGGCGAAACAAGCGAAATCCATTCATTGAGAATCGATGAATCATATCCGATTCAAGTTCACTTGGTAGATTTTCAATGATCAACGCATCATGTGGGCACTTATTGATACAGATACCACAGCCGATACAGAGGCTTTCAGAAATGTGAGGCTTTCCGGTTTTATCGTCAAGAATGATGCATTCTTGTCCGTTGCGAACTGGAGGGCAAAAATCGTGGCACTCATCGTTGCACTTCTTTGGTTGACAATTGTCTTCCTTCAAAACTGCGACTCGCACCTCATCCCTCCTATGCTTTGCTTTTTGGCTAACGTATTTTGAATGACCGTTGAAAAAGCAGCCATGCCGCTCGCTTTCAGCGATTGGTTATGCCTTCAAATGAGACCCTTTAGGTGCTCATGTCCACGGATAAGGCGGACGGTACAAGGTGTAGGGAACTTCATGCTCGCCTTGCGAAGTGCATCTCGAGCAGCGAGATAGTGCTCAGGGTGAACTTGAATCGAAATCACCCGTTGTCCACGCTTGACACGAGCTGCTGTTCCGACATTCTTACCGAAAGCACAACGCATTCCTTGAGAAACACGGTCAGCACCTGCACCAGTAGCCTGCTTGTTTTCACGCAGGATGTGGTGAGGGAAGGTGTGAATTCGTAGGGAGTATCCTTGAGTTCCTGCTTCCTTACGGATGGTGGAGTTGGATACAACACGGGCTGCTTCTAGAGCAGTGTGGCGAATTTGAACGTCGTTATCAGAACGGAGTTCAATGACGACTGGGAACTGCCCAGTTTCAGCGGCAACACGGTTTCCAACGTGATATTGATGAATACGGTTGTTTGGAACACCGCCGATGTACTTACGACGAGTATAAGCGGGACCTTTCAATCGGCGATACATTACTGCTGGTTTCCGTGCCATACATATGCCTCCAAGCATGCCTGCGACCGATGCTCCCCTTATGATATCTCCGCATTGGATGTTCTGACAGACGATGTCGAGTTTCAAGCACATCTGTTGGATAAAAGCCTTCATGGACTGATGGCCCTACCGGCATGTATGGCGAGCAGGTTGAAGGCACTCTTAGAGGAAGAGTCCGAACACCAGTGGCTCGCTATCGGGGTCTTTTTTGTCTTCATCCTTGTAGGCGCTTTTGCTATCGGGGGAACTGAGCACTTTGTCGGAGACCAACTCACGCCGATCACAGCAGAGCACGCCGGTGGATTGGTAATGGATATTGAATATTCCAACACCAACGATTCATACACGGCCTTGGTGTATGCTCCTAATGCTGGCTATCACATGTTCACCGAGCACCCAAGTGACAATTCATTGACTGCAATCTACGACCCTGATGGCGTGAATGAGGGCCGAAATGTGTCATTCCTCAAGACAATGCAAGATGGAGACATGATGCTTTC
Organism: Methanobacteriota archaeon; assembly: GCA_018662715.1. GTDB lineage: Archaea > Thermoplasmatota > Poseidoniia > Poseidoniales > Poseidoniaceae > Poseidonia. Next base: position 22,103 of record JABJFP010000034.1, read on the forward strand.
AGTTGAGAATAATGAACTTGTTGAATTGACTTCAAGGATGCAGACCACGTTTGTATATTCTGATGCAAACGGATCGTTTGCAATTTACGACGCAGCAGAAGATAACAGCGAAAACCTCCTTTTCCTCACCAAAGAAAGCCAAGGAACATCATTTAGAGGCACAGTTGGACTCAACCCTACTGCTCCTATGTCCATGACATCGGGAATTCAATGGCAGCATATTGAGGCTCATTCCCCTGGACTTTGGATTGGAATTGGAATGCATACCACATCCGGAGCAGACGGATCAAGCCCTGCCAGCCCTGAACCAACCCCAGCCATAGGATGGATTACTTGGGAGGGTGACAACCAAACACCTGTCATGAAGCGAGTCAAAACCTTCCCTAACGGCCTCTTCCACTCCATTCAATCTGTTTCAGATGGAATCGTAATCGGGGGGACACACTCCAGCATTCATGTTAACGCCCAAGGCGATTATTTCGAAGTTGACGCCCCATGCACAATTGCTGTTGCTGATCAAGAAGGGTCGGTATGGTTCATCGGCGAGGCAGGAAGTTCAATGATTGCACAATGGACAGATGGTGAATTAAGAACACATCTCCTGAGCAAATCCATACCCATCTCGGCAAGCGTTGCAGGCTCCCAAGGTGACTTCGTACACTTCCATGGCACTAACGCAGCGGGAGAGCCGGCACAGTGGTCAATTGACATCCAAGCAAACGGCTCTATAGAGAATGGGAGAGGTTTCTTGAACCTTCTCTTTATCCTTGCAGGCACGTTCCTTTTGGCAACGATGGCATTGTCTGCATTCAACAAAATGCGTGAATTTTGAACCGACCGACTTCCCTTCACTGAAGTTGCTAAAATGAACCGCTTTCTCAAACCGAGGCGAGAACCTTCATGTGCCCTCGTCAACTTCCTCCGCATCTAGCGTAAGCAATGGAGGTGAATGGCATGGCGAAAAGAGGGATGATGGACCAGTTCTTTGACATCAAAGAAGAGCACCCTGACACCATTCTGTTCTTCCGGATGGGTGATTTTTACGAACTTTTCCACGAGGATGCAGTTGTTGCGGCCGAAGTGTTGGGGCTTGCATTAACATCGCGGGACAAGAATTCTGAAAACCCAATCCCCATGGCTGGATTCCCCTGGCACGGACTCGAAGACCACCTTCGTACCATGCTGCGTGCTGGGCACAAAGTAACCGTTGCTGAGCAAGAAGAAAACTTGCGAGAAGGAGCGAAACTCCTCGAACGGGTTGTAACCCGCGTATTTACCCCAGGGAGCTTGTATGAAGAGGGGCTTCTTGAGAGCGAAGAACGCTCCCTACTCGCTGCGACTGTACTGGACAACACCAGCGTTGGCCTCTGCATCCTTGATGCATCTACGGGCCAAGCATGGGCCAGCAGCCACGAGGGGGCTGATCGCTTCGTTCGTTTAATGGACGAATTGCAACGCTGGAACCCAACCGAATGGGTACTCCCGCCAAAAGATGCTGAGCACCCCGAATTGGGTAAGATTTTTTTGAACCTACAAGGAGTCATGGTTAGCCAGCATAAGACTTCCAAACAACGAAGCAAAGAACGTTTGACCAAGATGCTCAATGTAGCCGACCTCGGTCATTTGGACATGGACCACGCCCCTATGGCACTTTCTGCAACAGGACTAGCCGCAGACTATCTCGCAACGGTTCACATCCAAGACGAGGTCCCAATTAGGGACGTGGAAATCGTAGAAGAAAAGGGCCATTTACTTCTTGACCAAACCACACTGAAGAATCTAGAACTGACTTCAACTCTGGCCGGAGAATATGACGGGAGCTTACTCTCCACCCTGAATAGGTGCAGAACTGCAATGGGAAGGAGACTGCTAAAAACTTGGATTCTCCACCCTCTTGCCTCATTGAGCGCCATTGATGCTCGTCATCAAGCAGTTGCCTCAATGTCCCGTTCAGCCCGAAGGCTTGACGGGTTGAGGCAGTCTTTGAACGGCATGCGGGATATGGAGCGCCTTTCAACACAATTGTCATACAGCCGAAGCAATGCAAGAGATGTACTCGCTACTGCGCTGGCTCTTGAGCGAATGCCAGCAGTGATGCAATGGTGTCTGGATGCTGATGACCCGCTGCTGAAACACCTCAGTACAGATTTGGACCATTTGTCTGAAATGGCTGCTCTAATTCGCGGCACGTTAAGGGATGAATTACCTCTTGGGTTGAGAGATGGGTCTCTTTTGAGGGAAGGAGTTGACCGAGAAATTGACCGTTTGAGAGAGGTCACATCACAAGGGAAAGCATGGTTCACTCAACTCGAATCAGATTTACGAGGTCAACTTGAAATTCCATCCCTAAAAGTTAGAATGAACCGCCAAATTGGCTGGTTTATTGAGGTCACGAAATCTCATGAAGAGAAGGTGCCTACAGAGTGGCGACGTAAGCAGCAGATGACAAACGGCTCCCGATATACGACTGAAGAGTTGATTGAACGGGATGACCTTCTCCTTGGGGCTGATTCAAAACTTAAAGAACTTGAATATAGGAAATTCCTGGAGCTGAGGACATACTGCATTCAGCACGCGCCCACACTGGCCGAAATTGCTCGCAAGGTGGCTTCAATCGACGTATTGCAATGCTTTGCATCAGTGAGTAGAGAACGAGGATGGACTCGTCCAGAAATGGTTGAACAAACTACATTGAAACTTGAAGGTGCCCGACATCCCGTTCTTGAAACTCAATCCGGGTTTGTCCCGAACGATTTCAAAATGGACTCAAAACGAAAATTCTTGCTGATCACTGGGCCAAATATGGGAGGTAAATCGACATACCTTCGCACTGCAGCACTCACCACTATTCTTGCCCAATCGGGGTGTTTTGTACCGGCAAAGAAAGCCAGAATCGGCCTGGTTGACCGAGTATTCACCCGTGTTGGAGCGAGTGACGACCTCAAACGTGGCCGTTCAACCTTCATGATGGAAATGATTGAAGTGGCTCATATCCTCAAACGGGCTACAGAAAAATCCCTGATTCTCCTCGACGAAATCGGCAGAGGTACGTCCACATTTGATGGACTATCCATCGCTTGGTCAGTTACTGAAGACCTTTGCGAGCGCGTTGGGTCAAGAACGCTTTTCGCCACCCATTATCATCAACTCATCGGCCTTGAAGGCCAAGTGAACGGGCTCAACAACGTGCATGTGCAGGTGGCAAGTACTGATGGTGGCCTCAGATTCCTCCATACTGTTGCTGACGGCCCGTGTGATGAATCGTATGGAGTTCAAGTTGCTGCACTCGCTGGTTTGCCGAGAAATGTGGTAGAGCGGGCAACAGACCTGCTAGCGTTTTTGGAACAACAGGCCCAGGGTGCAAAAGCTGGGGAACAAGGAACTCCTCAGTCAAGAGACCACGGGCAGGCAAGTCTGATGGGTTATTTCGCTGCTGCAGCAATGTCAACCTCTGAACCTGTTGAGGAAAAGCCACTTCCAAAGTACATCGAAACAATTCTCAGCATGTTGGACTCAACAAATATCGATGAATTATCACCAAGGCAGGCACTGGATGCACTCTACAGCCTGAAATCTACGCTGGAGGACGCATCATGAAACCGAGTCGCATCATTCAACTTGACGATACGACCATTGGCCATATTGCTGCGGGTGAAGTGGTAGAACGACCTGCCCAAGTTGTCAAAGAATTGATCGAGAACAGTCTTGATGCTCATTCAACAGAAATAACAGTTACAGTTGAACGAGGTGGTTTTGACCGCCTTATCGTGGAGGATAACGGCTCAGGAATTCATCCGGATGACCTTCCAAAAGCCCTTGATAGACATGCAACCTCAAAGTTACAATCAAAGAAGGATTTAGCGGAAATCAATTCACTCGGATTCAGAGGTGAGGCACTTGCAAGTATAGGCATGGTCGCCAGATTAGAGATTTCAAGTAGGCCTCCTGCCATGGAAGGCGCTACAATCGTCATGGAAGACGGAGTTAAATCAACTCTCGAACCGATTGGGATGGGTGCTGGAACAAGAATAAGCGTTGAGCATCTATTCCAAAACACACCGGCAAGACTTGCATTTCAACGAAGGGCTGAGACTGAAACATCTCGGATTGTTGATGTCGTTGTCAGCCATGCACTTGCACACCCCGAGACTGCATTTCACCTCAAAAGCGAAAACAGAAGCCTTCTCAATGTACCATCTACAGAGGACATGATGGACCGCTTGTATGACATTCTTGGCAGCCAAGCAAATGAAATGTTACCGTTGCAACAGCCAACTGAAGACCAAAACGCTCCTGGAGAAGAGCGATGGACGGGATGGATCAGTACGCCCGACATTACACGTGGAAAAGGCGATGACATCCATGTTCTCATCAACGGTAGGCCTGTTGCTGCAGGTCCGTTTTTACAGGCAGTTCGCAGGGGATACAAAACTCGACTCATGCAGGGGCGTCACCCTTTGGCGGTTCTCAACCTCACTTGCCCACCCGGCGAGGTAGACGTGAATGTTCATCCAACCAAACGAGAAGTACGACTTCGCCATTCCTGGCGAGTTCTTGAACGACTTGAGCGCTGTATTGCCCATTCACTCGAATCAATTCCGACTCAACCGGACGCAACGGGAGGAATACCTGAATTGCGAGGTCTTTCAGGAGGACAAAATGTGAAGTCGGTAGAAACTTACTTGACGCCCAAAGAAGATGTTGTCAAACCTGATGATGCAATACAGCAAGCTGCTGGCCTTACCGATACTGCCCCCGTCCAACCACCCACGTTACGAAGTGCTCCTCCTGCATGGGCCATTGCAGCAGGACAACAACTGGCGTTGACTGGAGAAATGGCAGAAGATGCACCGGCAAAAGAGAAGCCCCGTCCTGTATCCCATTCCCCACTCGGGCAGACGCTTCTGCCAACCGATGAAGAAAAACCGATTGCGCCAGCCCTATCATCTGCAGAACGTACCTTACATCGTCATGCAGGAATGGGGGTACAACATTCACCTAGTGCAGAGGCGCCCCTTGAAGGTGTATTGAATGACCTTCCTCCAATGGAACCCCTTGCTCAATTTGCCAACTCATACATACTGGTTCAAGCCGAAGATGAACTCTTGTTGATCGACCAACATGCACTTCATGAGCGTATTCGGTTCGAACGTTTACGTAATTCAGGGCAGTTATGGGAGCCACAATCCCGCCTTGAGGCTTTGAATTTGAATCTTGATGCACGTCAATCAGCGGTTGTTGATGCGAATCAATCACGCCTGCACGAGTTAGGGTTCCATCTCGAGCGCACTGATGAGGAATGGCATCTAAAAGCATCACCTCAATTGATTGAAGGAGAAAAAATTCGCTCATTTTTCCTTGATGTATTGCAAGACATTGCAGGAGACGAGGGGCCCTTAGCCACCATTGAGGCCAAGAAAGACCATATCGCATTCATGAACGCTTGCCGAGGTGCAGTAAAAGCCAACCAATCCCTCACTCTACCCGAAATGAGACGCTTGTTGGAAGACATGCGTAGAATTCCAAACCCATGGGCTTGTGTTCACGGTAGGCCAACATCCCTTCGGATACCCATTGATTCATTGGACCATCATTTTGGTCGCCATGGCTAATTATTCGGGTTGGTAAAGAAAGGATTCAATGGGTACACCAGCATCCACGAAGCGGGCTACTGCCTGAGGGTCAGCAACGCAGTGAAGGGTATCTCCTTGAATCGTAACCGCATCATTACAACCCAGCGCCAGAACAAGGGCAGTCATTTGCAATCTGTGATCATCATGAGTTAATACGAGAGATTGAGGAGTCGAAAGAGTTTGGTTTCCTGGAACATCAAGTCCATCCTCTTTTACGCTACATGTTAATCCAAATTGTTGGAGAATTTCGAGGGTTTTGGTAATCCTATTGCTCTCTTTGTAGGCTGCGTGTGCAGCTCCAGTAATTTGCCCACCTTCACCAAGAGCCATCATCGCAGCAACGGGAGTAATCAAATCATTACTATCACAAAGGTCAAGTGTGACGTTTTGCCCTTCTTTGTTTGATTGAAGCGTATTCCCATCCACGGTAAAGCCGAGTGCACCGGCCTGCTCAAGGAGGATTTCGTGACCCAGACCCTCTTCATGAGATGGCATTTCGTCAAAGGCTATTGGAATATTGAGTACTTTTGCTGCAAGGAAGCCAAATGATGCGAGTGACATATCCTTGGGAACTGCTATGTTTTCATGTTGGGGCTGGGGTATCCAAGGCTCAAGACGTTCGGGTAACGCATCTCCAAAAGGAGCTCCAAATTCCTTGCAGAGACGAAGGGTGAGGTCCGCATGACGTTTGGAGACAGGAGTTCCTTGATACACGACGTCAATCGGGGCAGGAGATGCCGGAGACGCAAGCATCCAAGAGGTCACAGGTTGGCTTGAGGTGCTGACATCAATGGTCATGGATTCAGTTTGCGTCCACGGACCTTCTGCAAGTAAGGGCAGGCCTTCTTCAAGGTGACCAAATGAGCAAGATACGCCTAATTCAGCCATCGTAGTGGTCATGGAATCATGTGGGCGGGCTCTCAAAGATGCATCACCGTCCAACATCACAGGTCGGTTGAAACGAGTCGATAGTGCCATTAGGATTCGGAGAGCAGTTCCTGAGTTACCGGCATGCAGAACGCTCACTGGATGTTTGAAACCATGAGGACCAACTCCGTGAATCCGCCACGCCGAGGCCAGTTCATGTGGTAGAAAGTCCGCATTTGGAGTGCTGGGAAGGATGGCTCCACCAGCATCTAAATCCTCAAACTGAACTCCCATTTGAGACAAACATCTTCGCATTGAGATCGCATCATCTCCGGCATTTGTCATGCCTGTCAAGGTAACCGTTTGTTCTGCTTGGGCACCGAGGGCCATCAAGCGAATAGCATGGCTCTTTGATGGCGGTAACGTCCAAGTTAGGCTTTCAAGAGATTGAGCAGGATAGACCTTCAGTGCCCCGACAAGGCTTCTGGAATGTCCTTTCCCTTGCGGAGACCAGCGCTTTACCCATGCCCCGCCCATGAAATCCTGTCTCTCCTTCCCGCCATGAACCCTTGCAATACAGATTCAAGAACCTCGTGCGTGGTGGGCAACCTATGTCGCTGAAGGATGCACGGGGCCGACCCCTTCGCGACCTTCGCATATCAGTGACTGACCGATGCAATTTCAGGTGCACCTACTGCATGCCCCGTGAGCACTTTAACAGCGAACATTCGTTCCTACCTCGTGAAGAATTACTGTCCTATGAGGAGATTACTGCAGTAGTTGCAAGCATCCTACCCCTTGGTCTCCAAAAGATCCGATTGACTGGTGGAGAGCCTCTTCTACGAAAGAATCTCATTGGCCTCATCAGCCAACTGCGTAATTTGAGCAATTCTATTGATATTGCACTCACTACAAACGGAGCATTGTTGAAACAAAACGCAAGAGCCCTTCACGATGCTGGCTTGAACCGAGTCACTGTGAGCATTGACGCCCTTGATCCTGATGTATTCCAAGCCATGGCTGACAGCACCCAATGGACTCCTGAAGATGTTATCGAAGGAATAATTGAAGCAAAACGTGTCGGTTTGGGCGTAAAGGTGAACACCGTAGTCAAAAAGAATCTCAATGAGGACCAAATTCTTCCTCTCCTCAACCAATTCCAAGAACTTGAAATCCCATTGAGGTTCATTGAATTCATGGATGTGGGAAATACCAATGCTTGGAATTTGAATGATGTGGTGAGCGGTGAAGATATCCGGAGGAGCATCGAATCCAAATTCGGCAAATTGACACCGGTTCCACCTGCAAGTAGGGGTGAGGTAGCCAAGCGATTTACGCTTCCAAGCGGATATGAGATTGGATGCATTGAATCGGTCACTGCGCCATTTTGTGGAGATTGTACGAGAGCCCGATTGTCTGCAAACGGTTCGCTTTACACATGCTTGTTCGCTTCAAAAGGAAACGATTTGAAATCAATGCTGAGAATGAAGGCAACATCGGATGAGATCTCAAACGCAATACAGAGCATTTGGGTGAAACGATCAGACCGTTACTCCGAAGAGCGAAGTGAGCATACGAATTCGATGAAAAAAGTCGAGATGTCCTTCATCGGGGGCTAATTAGGCCATTGCAGGAAGTCGCACATCAATGATGACTGCCCCTGCTGCTTCTTCAATGAGACGGAAGGACCAGGTTCCGTCGGTGGAACCAATTGATTGAGAATCGATAACGAAATAATCGCCCTGAGTCACAGAATATCCGGCGTCACGGTCGTGGAAGGAAACATCTGAACCTACAACCCCGTAAACATCCGCATCATTGACTTGGCCTCGAACCGGAGAATCTTGTGTCAAGTTTGCGGGAAGGAGATCAAACTGCAAACGAGCAGGGTCAACGGATTGGTCCAGGCTCGTTATGCGAATGACATGGAAACCGTTATCCAAGGCTCGCACACTCACGGTTGCCTGTGGTGCGCTCTTTTCAACGGTGGTAAGAGCACCCTGCATCAAAACGAATACCATGCTGGAAAGCATGACGGTAATGGCGAGCAAAAGAACCGTTGCAATGACTGGGCTCACGGCCTCGTCGTCGCGCTGAATGCGTGCTCGCATAAACGGACGACGAGTTCAAATCACTTGAACCAACCGATTGCAAGACGGTTGCTAGCGTGGTTTCTATTGACTTAGAATACCCAAAGCGGCTTTTCACATTCCATTGCCCTACGAATTCCACCGATTGGACCGAGACATCGCAAAATGACCTCGGTGGCAAAATCACCTCGCATGAAGGCATATCCCATATTTTTACTACGAAGTGAATTTTTCAGAGCCTTACCCATTGAGGCTCGAACTCGGTGCTCATACACATCAAGAGGAGTCCCCTTCTCAAGATGACTCACGATGGTTTCTGCAGCAAAGCATCCAGAAATAATCGCTTGTGAAATACCGCCGCCATTGCTTGGCATGACCAAACCTGCAGCATCCCCAATTGCTAATGTGGTCCCTTCCACCATCCGTTGAACTGGACCTCCCATTGGAATCCATCCTCCACCTATGGAGAGAATTTCAAGGCCCAAGTCGTCGCAAAATGTCTTGAGATGGTCTTTGAGGGAACCCTTCAGTTTGCCTGCACGAACACCGAGTCCTACATTGGCAAAATTTGGGCCTTTGGGGATAATCCATGCGTATCCTGACGGAGCCACTGAGCCTAAGAAGACATCAAATGTTTCGGGAACATTCCCTCTGACTTGAGCATAAACAGTAGGAACTTGGTCGTCTGGGCGAACTGCCTTATCTTGGCCGTGTCGGAGTCTTCCAACATGTGCAAGACTTCCTGATGCGTCAATGAGAAAATCGCAGGAAAAGCGCCCTTGGTCCGTCACCAAGACATCACGGTTCGCTTTTCGCTGGTGCTGAATGTTTTTCAGGGTGGTTGAAATTCGCACTTCAGCCCCCGCTGCAACGGCTTTGTCTGCAAGATACCCATCAAACTGTAGGCGGTGTCCTGCGAAAGCATCCAGTTCGAAATTGAATGATTTTCCTGAGGGGAGAAATACTCTCATGTTGTCGAGTCGGTGGAGGCGAAGCCGTTCCGGAAAATCGAAGTAATCTTTC
>JABJFP010000256.1 GCA_018662715.1 Methanobacteriota archaeon
AGCCCTTTCACTCGATGTCCTTAACTCCCACCCCGATCTTATTTTTGATGTGTTACCCGTCCATGATAAAGATCAACAAACTTTACTTTTGTACGGGCATGGAATTGGAAGTCACTCTGACGATTTAGACCTCAATGAGTTGAAACGTATTGCTGAGGTTATGGATGAGCATAACATTCCCTGGCTGAGTATGTCAGAACTCGGCGAGGCATAATCAAGCCTTTTGCAATGCTGTGCGTAGGTTTGCAAGTGCAATCACAAGGACCGTGCATGACATCCACAGCGGCATCAACGGTACAGTTTCATACGGAAGGTGAAAGATGTCAAGAAGTGATTCTCCTCTTGAATAGGTCCCTCCGATTGACGCCGTAAGTAGAATTAGTCCCGAAGCAGTCATTCCACCAAGGGCTTGTATGTCTCGGGTATACGCCTGCTCCCATATTTCCATGCCAATGCTACGGCGGGTTGCAAGCACGCCTATGGCGAGTCCAAGTGATGCAGTAGAGAGCAGCATCTTATTGACCAACAGTGGGTGGTCAATATCGCTTTGAGGACCTGATTGGATGCCGCTCAAGATAGCGAACGGCATAGCGAAAAGACCGAACAAGAGTACCGCATGTGCAACAGTATCAAACGATGATAGTCTGGATTTGAGCCAAAAAACATCTCGACTAGCGAGTCCCGCTAGCATAAAGCAGAGCCCCGCCATTGCAAAAGATCCAACGGTGAGTTCGGTGGTGACAACATGGAAGGTGTTGGACGATACCATCAGTATTCACCCCCAGGGGGAATGAGAAGTTCAGGCTGCTGTTTTGCTTTCTTCGTTCTGCTCAGGGTTTTTTGTAGTGCCATGAATCCTGCCATAAGGGCAAAAAGCATCGCAATTGATTGACCGTATACCAAGGTATTGTCAACCTTCCAAGACGGTTCATCGCTACGAAGTTGGAACCATGGTGTTGTCTGGTTTGGCCCTTCTCCTGCTAAAATAGCGCGCCACTCGATCATGCTTGGTTGAATAGAAGTAGGTAGTTCAAACATCCAAACATTCTCTTCTATTTCCGTAGTATTGGCGGTGGTCGTTTCTCCTCCATTTATTCGCCACTCAACCTCCATGGCCGTAACGAACTCCGTCGGGGCAAGTATCGTTGTTATTTCTCCGATGTCACGCTGGTTTGGCGGGTTGAAGGATTGTGCAAGACGGGGCAAGTTCTCAGGAACTTCAAGAACACTGATGAGGGCAGGTGATTCACTGACGCCAAAATAAGGTGCCTCATCACCGTTATCGTTTCCATGATGAACAGCTGCGAAAAGGGTATAGGTCCCCACTTCAGGTGCTCGTAACGTCCAAGTGAGGTCAATTGAAGTCGTTCCAGCAGGAACCTTTGTCTCGAGGTAATTGAACGCCTCTCCTTCGCTGTTGGACACAATGTCCCAGCCTGCATCAGCAGGAGTATCTTGGGCACCTGTAAGGTCGCTGAGTAAAAAGACGCCCAAAAGACCTGCTTGTGTGGTTTGAATGGACTCTATGTGAACGGTAACACTTGTGAGCAGTCCTTCGTAAACGGCATCGGGGATGGCAAGGGAAATGACAGCGCTCGAACTTCGATTCATATCGGCGTCACCGTGGCATGCGCCGCCACATTGTGCATCAAATTCGCCACCTCCAACTCCACTTGGATTGGCGGAACCTATGGTTGGTGCGAGCAATAAAACAGCGAGAAGAAGGGTCAATGCAATTCGGTTCACTGTACCTCACCTCTCCTCAAATAATGCGGCGCTAAGATAGCAATGCTAGCAAAAAGGATGAGAATGCCCAGTGCAGTTCCAGCAGCTTGTGATGCCTGAGGTGCTTCTATGATTGGAACCTCAACCTCAGTCGAACCTTCTGATGTGCCAGCAATGAACGTGCGTTCATCATTCACGGGTTCTATGGCGTAGGCAATGGTTCCGGTAAGGGGCGGAGAATCAGTGAATTGCGTTTCATTAACCGTATCAATCCGCTCTCCATTCCTCAACACGTTGTATTGGACGACATCTCCGTTCCAGTTCCAAGAGAGCGTCACTTTGCCCTCATCCTCAATTATTTGAAGGTCGCTTACTTGGGGTCCAGTCTGAGGAATGATGTTGATCTCAGTGGTATTTTCTCCCCCATGTTCATCAATAACGGTAAGAGAGACTTGCGTGTTTCGTTCAAGAACGAACGAAAGCATATTCCCGTTTTCTATTCCTTCATCCCACGCCCATTGATATTCGGTGATCCTGCTGTCTGCATCAAAGGATTCGTCCGCACTGAGGTGCACGGTCTCTCCAAGCCATGTGTCGGTTGAAACGAATCGTATGTCTGCACGTGGAACTATATTTTCAATGGTGATTGAGCGCTCAACTGGAGTACTGTTGACCGTTCCATCGTTTGCAACGATGACAAGGCTCCATTCTTGACCCGGCTCCATTCGTTGGTCGGAAAGAACTGTCATTCCGTCCATGCTACCATCACGAAAACCGTTCTTGAACCACGAATAGACGATACTCAAATCGTCCTGGTCGCCATCTGTAGCAGTTACGATAGGCGTTAATGGGACCAAAGAATTTACTTCACTCGGCCATTCAATACTCACGGCCGGCACAGCGTTGAGGACTTCAACGACAGCCGTTTGAAGTACCGTTTCCTCCACTGAGTCAGAAATCTTGAGTTCTGCTGAAATCTCATCGCCACGGACAAATGTCGAAGAAGGAAGCGTTCGTCCGGTTTCTCCTTCCAGTGGAATTCCATTACGTTTCCAAGTAACCTCAACGACCTCGATGGTATCTCCATCATCGTCTAGTGCTTCGTAAGTCAATTCAAATCCGTCATCAACCGTGAACGTGGGCGAAGTGAGATTTACTCCG
>JABJFP010000035.1 GCA_018662715.1 Methanobacteriota archaeon
GAACGCTCCAGAACAACCCACATCCTACTCCATCCAAATGAAGTTGATGTGATGTTATGCATCAGATGAAATAAAAAAATCCTTTTCATTCAAGAATTATTTTAAGACTGTGAGTTGAGCGCTTTCGTATGGACATAAGTGCATTGCTCGCAGAGAACATACTTCAAGGCGTCATTCTAGGGGTTCTCCTCGGTGTTCTTCTTCAACTCGCCACGAAGTTAATTCAATTGTTTTTAGTTGTCCAATTCGTCCTTTTTAAGTGGCTTGAGGCCCGGAATATCATCATCGTCGACTGGGACCGATTGACCTTTGGCTTGTTGGAAACGCCTGAAATCATTGTTGGACAGGCTCAGGATTTGGCGGATAGTCTCATTGAAATGGGGGTATTTGGAAGCAGTCTTGTTCTTGGATTCCTTATTGGTCGTAAACTCAAGAAGTAATTGCAAACACCATTGTGCTTAGTGTAATTAATTTCCAGATCTTTCCATTTCTACAAATTCGGATACCGAAGATTTGGTTAGGTTGTTTCGCTTCCATCGCTTATGGACGACGCAGTGATCAGCCCAGATGGCAAATGGATGTGGTCGGGAACTGAATGGATTCCCGCACCTCCAAACCAGAGCCCACAGCAACTCAATATGCAGGACTCCGTAATTGCTGGGGACGTAATAAGCAACACGACGATCCATAATGATCCCTCAGCCGTCACAGAAGCGGTCATCACTGCCCTTCGGCAGATGGGCATGCTCGGTCAAGTGGTTGAGCAAGCCCCACCGCCCTCTCCAGAAATTGAACTGCCACGTACGCTTGAAACGGGTGCAAGGGTCTTTGTTAACTGGAAGAATTACGGTCACTTCTATGCTGGTAAAGTTGCTAGGAACAACCCCGATGGGACTTACCTCATCCATTTTGATGACGGGGATGTGGAAGACCATGTCAACATGGGACGTATCCAGCCGCTCGACGAGTCTTCCGAGGATGTTCAAGCGTATATTGAGCACGATAACGAGGCTGAAAGAGAGTTGATCGAGGCGTTTCAAGTCTTTGACACAACGGGAACTGGAACAATTCCTGCTAGTGAGTACCTTCGAATCCTAACTGAAATTGGAGACGAAACCCTCCCCATTGAGGATGTCTTGAATGAATTTATTGACCTTGGAATTGAACTGGATTCTGAGATTGACTACCGAGCGCTTGCAAAATACATGGTGGCTTCCGAGCAATACGAAACCGGCCATGTTAGCAAAGAGGAGGTTGTGATGAAGGACGCCTCAATTGATGGAAATGTGCTTTCCGGTTACGCCTATGAACACCCCAAACTCGGCGAAGGGCGCCTCAACTCCTCATCTATCCTCAACATTACCTACGATGATCGAGCAACTGCACGGGTTGAAACCAAAAATACCGTCTTCATTGTCGGTCCAACAGGATGGAGCGAACGACCAAAAGATCATCCCTTCAACAACTCTTCAACTTCGGACTGATAGCTGACATTGGATGAAACGGTAATTGATGGACAACAAATTTTAGTTTCCAACTGCGATCAATTCCTTCGACCATACTCAGAGTAGTTCATCAAGGAAAGAAAGATCCAAGCCTGCTGATGGCTGAACTTGATTCGGCTGCTGAGCTGCGGGATTGTATCCAGGTTGTACGGGTTGTGGCTGAACAGGCTGCATTGGTTGCTGAACTGCGGGGTTGTATGCAGGTTGCACGGGTTGCGGCTGAACAGGCTGCATTGGTTGCTGAACTGCGGGGTTGTATGCAGGTTGCACGGGCTGCGGCTGGACTGGTTGCATTGGCTGTGGTTGCCCGTAATTTGGCTGGAGAGGTTGATTTGGTTGATTGTATCCTGCTGGCATCGGCGGTAGTGAAGTTTCTGGTGATAACAAACCATCCATTTGTGAACCATCATCTGTTCCCCATGTTGAGGCTTGAGTATCCCATGCTTTGGAAATGTCCGAACGTCCTTTCCGACTTCGACTGAATGTTAGGAGCAGTACAAGGACTGCAATCACGATACCTGCCGCTAGGAAGTTGCGCGTTGATAGCAACGTCTGGAGGCTAAGGTCGCCCTTATCTTCGGCTGGCCCACCGGTCTCTTGACTGGCACTGAGTTGTATTGCTTCAACCGTTTGTTTGACATTTTGTTGATCAAATGGAGTCACGGATAGATACCAGTCTGAAGTATTCGTGAGCGAAGGGAAATTCTCCCTTGACACAATAAAACTGGTTGTCGATATCTCATCTCCAATGAGTGTTGCATTCGCAACCTCTGAAAAATTCTCTTGGCTTATATGGACTTGATACCCTAGAATGAATTCGGATTCAACTTGGTCCCATTCAACCAGTATCATATCTCCGTTGACCCATGAGACCATCAGGCCTTCGACGCTTGGAAGGCCGTTTCCATTGTTGGCGAAACCATCGTCAATGGATTGTATTGATGCCGTAACGAGATCGCTCATGATGGCGTTTCCGGAGAAGTCAACCGGTACGACTGCGACCCATACGGTCAATTGTGGAGTCACATCGAAATCCCCAGCGATTTTGGAAATGGTAAGTGGGAACTTTGGGGCCCTGTCGGTAATGAATGTCGGTGTAGTAGGGCCGTTAGAGCCGTTACCAACGCTCGTAAACCCAAATGGAGCAGTATACACGTGGTATTCGAAAATGTCGCTTGCGGAGGACAATTCAAACTCAAGGTTTACTGCCGAACCATCATCAAATGGTCGGTCCTGTAAGGTGAGATTATCAATTCTTTCAGGGGCGAGTTCGTCTTGGAAATTATTGATTGGAATCGCGCTTGGATTCAGCAATTCGGTCAGGTATGCGTCTCCATCTGGGTTGTGGACCGTGACGGCGACATACAATTTCGTGTTGGGCCGTATCAATCCAGAAACACTGATTGTTTCTCCAAATGCATCAGTCGAGTAATAAATTCCAGAATTTGCACTAAGGGCAATTGACTTTCTTTCCTCATCAACCCATTGTTCGTCAATAACGACACAACCGCAGGTGTCCGGATCGGTTCCGTACTCGTCCCACAACGATGCAACATTGTCCAAGGGGCGGTCTGCAACCCAAACGGTGTAGTAACCGAAGTTTTCAGATGTCGAAACCGACCAAATGACATCAACGGATGTTCCTTCGTCGTTGGGTGTGTCAAACACTTCGATGTCCGTAACACGGCTGGGAGGTATGACCTCCCCGTTGAGGTTATCAACAGGCGTTGCGTTGACGATTTTGACATCATTGCGTTGTGAATTAAGATACACATCGAATGCTATGACCCCGATATAGTATTCTTTGCCGTCAATCAATGGAGCTCCATTAAAGTCGGACAGTACGGTTGAATTCACGGAGCAATCGGCGATGATTTCCGAGGCCGTGAATTCATCAACGGAAGTTGGTTCAAACGAAAACTCAACATCAGTCACCATGAATATTTGATAGAAGGCACAATCCTCTGCATCGGATGCATCCCATCCTACCGTGATTCGTCCACCACTGTCGTTCGGTGTATCTGTTGCAACGACATTGGTGAGCGCCGCAGGTGGGACGCCATCATCTTCACCATCGGCGGCAATGACTGGGCCTATGATGAGGGCGTTTGAGGCATCTTCTTTCCCTCCTGCATCAATGCAGGTGAATCCAAGCCAGTACGGTTTCCCAGTTTCCACAGTAACTTTAGTTGTGTTGCCGTCGCTGAATAATACGGTCGTTTGGGGCACGAGGTTCGCTGCGCCGTTAGTGTAAGAAGAAGAGTCCAAGATGTAAATTCCCGTTTGAGCCGCATCCAGTGCAGTGCATCGAGCCCATTCCACGCTAAGTTCGCCTTCCTCTCCGTTTTGGGAAGGAACTGCCGTAGCCCATGCTGGCGGCGTTGGTATCTCGTCGCTTGTAACCAGTGGTCCAGCAATGGAACTCGGCACGCCATACCTTCCATCTTCATATTCTACGACGACCAATGCATAGTATTCAGTCCCATCAACAAGAGATGCACCGTTCGCAGTTGTTGCTACTGCAACGGTCCGAGTGTACACAGATTCAGAAACATCAGCGATTCGTCCCTCAAAACTGATGTCGGTGACCAACTGATCCCATGGGCCGTTATTGACATAAACATGGTATGCCTTGAAATCAACATCCGGAACAATTGACCATTCAAGACTCAAAGCGCCACCTCCATCGTTTGGCCGGTCGTATGCGTCTGTGATGACCACCGGAGTATCCTCACGAATCCAATCGTAAGTGAGCCGTATTTCCATACTTCCATTGCTTGCAGAAAGCAGTCGTAGCGGAACGTAGCGAGTTTGATTGATAATTTGGCCGTTGTCGATAGCAAGTTGCAATATCTCTTCAAGATTTACGGAATTGGAGATCGGTATTTCAGCAGTGTAATTGAATTGAATCGTTTTTGCCCATACAGAGGAATTTGAACTCGGAGAACTCAATGCAAACGGCATGTATTGGAAGAGAACACCGTTTCCATCAGGTGAACCAATGGATGTGTTGATCTGAAGAGCCTCGGCTGGTGTGATGAGATTAATTTGATATCCTGGATGAGCCATCTCACCGACGTTGAAAACTTGACCATCGATGCTAGCAAACAGTGGATTTGCTGTACGAGCAACGCCATCAGGAATCACTTCAAAGGCCTTGTTCCAACCGAACAATCCGTCATCTCGACTCGCGACCCAGAAGCCAGTTGGGCCTACGGCAACGTTTTGTGGATTTGGCACGACGAAAGATTTCAAGAGTGAATGTGAAGCGTTTCGTGCTTCCACAACCGAGATGCTTGAGCCGCCTCGCACAATCAAATGCACACCATCTGATTCCATATCTCGTATGGGCCATGACGGCACATCTGCCCTCGAAATACCAGCAACGAATTGATCGGTCAAACCGTTGTAATGCGTGAGCGAACCGGAGTCTGTGGCGATGTGAACGCCACCATAGTCAGCGGTCACTGAAGTAACGATGTTTGATGGTAACTGGTCAAACCGGTGCGTGGAAACCACAGTGTTCAACGAGATATTGACCACTGAAAGTCCTGGACGTTCACCTAGTCCGGCATCATGAACTGCGATCAGCCAAGTGTCTTGATTCGTCGTGGTATAGGACCCGAACGAAGCAACGGAATTGCCCAAGAGCCCATCGGATTGTTTCAGTGTAGTCGATGCGCCGGTGGTCGGAATGTATTGCGTCATTCCCGAGAGGCTGGCCACATAGAGGGCATTGGATGCCCAATATACGTCACCGATGAATGAATCCGGAAGACCATCCTCAATCGTAATTGGATTCTCCCAAGCGTTGGCGGTGAAATTCCACTGCCCAATTCCGCTTGTCGTAGCAATGAACAACGAATCCGAATTGAACGTGAACCCGCGAATGGCGTTTGATGGAAGTCCAGCCAACAACTTGCCCGCAGTATATTGTTGTGAGGTGAGGTCAAATGATTGCACGCCGGACGAGGTGGTTGCTGAACCCAACAATCCAATGATGAGTACCTCTGCACCAGATGAATCCACTGTCTTGGCAAGGCCTGCTTGGTTGTTATGCTGTGCCCCGGATATGGTGATTAAATCGCCGGTGATTGTGTCGAGTTTCAAGAGACCACTGCCGGTTGTCGTGATGTACAAGTCTGTACCATTAAGCAACATGTCGGTCGTCACAGCGCCGATAGGTGTTGACCAACCCTCCATCCATTCAATTCCACCAGATGTGTTGTATTCACCTTTCAATACACTACTTTTTGTTGCCACCCAAAGCGTGTTTCCTTCCCCTTGGATAGAGGCAATATTTCCGCTTGGTAATGATGCATATTGAATAAGCACATCAAAACCAGATGTATCGTATTTGAGAATTGAGTTGACTCCAGTTGAGCCACCTGCCCGTGCAAGATGCAATTCACCGCCCGTGTACTGGTAGCTGGTTACAGCAGTTCTCAACGGGGCATTAAGGACTTGTCCACTAAACGTAGAGTTGGTTTGGAGGTATGAAAAACTGGTTGTTGAAGTGGCTGTGAAACCAAAGAGTCCCGTGCTGATGAACAACATTCCATCCGAGTGATACAATCCGTCGCTGCTGATGACGTCAGAAGTAAGGCCGTTGGCACTTTGTGTGATGGTGCTCAGCCACTGGCCGTTTTGAGTATCGTATCTTGAAATTGGTAAATCGGCATTAAGGTTGCCTTTACCGTTGTAACCTACGTACAAAATGTCGTTAACATCGCACGCAAGGGCGGAGACTTTGTTGTTCTCAATACCGGTCGGGAAGGAACTACCACCCCAACTCCTAACAGCCGTTAACGACGTCAAATCAAAGGCAGATAGTCCGCCATTGTTGTTCCATAACCCAGCGTAGAGATAGGTTCCACACTGAGTCATTGAAAATGGAATCCCGCGCGGGATGTTGGTTGTTCCTGTTTGATAGGAAGTCCATGTGCCATCCAACTCCAAGAAAGAGATGAAGTATTTTGGGACGAATGGATTTAGATCAGAGATACCAACGGCAAGTATCGAGCCATCAGTCCATAGTTCGTAGATGAGGTTCCCTGTTGAACTCGGTAAACCGTTGCCAGATGTCCAAGTAGCTTCCCATTGGAACGAGGTTTCATTGAAACGCTGAACTCCATTTTCGGTAGCAAACAAGATTCTTCCGTCGTACTCAACAATTTCAGTCACGGTTGAGATGTTATTCCAGAAACCGATGCTGGTGCCGTTTGGCGCATATACTTCAACGCCAGTGTTGCCCCAACTCACCCACGAATGTCCACTTGATGAATTCAAATACGATACAACATCAATCGGTCCGGACGAGTTAACGCTCGCATTCCATACTTGGTTGGCAAGGTCGTAGTGGACAAGACCCCCCACATCAGTACTGCTTACCTGACCAAAATTGCCGATTGAGCTTTTCACAATCAACACGCTTGCAACAAGTGTGTCTCCGTTAATTTCTATACTTGAAACGAAACCAGTCTGATTGCCCAAAGCAGTCCCTGCATCAAGCGGAGCATTACTTGTTGAATTGATGATGTCGTACGAGAAAATGTTGTCAGAAGTATCCTTGAGATGATAGTACAACGTGTTGCCGTACATGGTTAAATCATGGGCATTGTTGACTGCCAAACTTTGTGATACTTGACCTGTTGATGTGTTGAAAAGTCTGAAAAATTGGGGTCCGGCAACCCACAAACCTCGATTTGCGACGTCCTCGACCATGCCGGTAATTTGTATGTTTCCATTTGCGCCAAGTACGTTATCGCCCCATGTAGTGA
>JABJFP010000257.1 GCA_018662715.1 Methanobacteriota archaeon
ACAAAGCGTTTGATCTCAGATTACGAAGGTGCGCAAGAAGACATTGCGCGAGCACTTCGATTGCTACCGAGTGAGGACCCTTCCGCTGCATCCGAAGCTGCTTTATTGGCTCTTGACTTACGAGACCTTTCTGCAGCGAGTAAACACATCGAGGCTGCTGCAATTCATGGAAATTCCGCAACGGTTCATTACGTCCGAGGCAATATTGCTACGCAGAATGGGTCGCTGGATAAGGCCCTCATGCACTATGATGAAGCCCTCACTTCAGACCCTTCCCACATTCGTGCTCGAATGAACCGCAGCGGGATACTTTTGGCCCTCAATGAAGGTCGAAAAGTTCTCGACGATTGTGAAATACTCCTTGATCTCGCCCCATCACTCGTTTTAGCCCGATTCCGCAGGGCAGAAGGATTCATGCATCTGTCAGAATGGGAAAATGCTCGTGATGACCTGAAAATGGTTCTCGAATCATCCCCTCACCACTATCATGCCTTGACAAAACTCGGGGCATGCTACCTTTCTCTAAAGCGACCAGAACGTGCTGAAGGGCCGTTAAACGAAGCAATCCGCCTCAACCCTAACCACGCTCCTGCTTGGCATCAGCGAGGTTTGCTGTACCTCGATCTCAAAGAACCAGATGCAGCATTTGATGACTTCCAAGCAGCCATTCGATGTGATGGCAATCACCTTGATTCGCGCCTTCACATCGCTGGGTCTCTCCACCATCAGGAACGTCATGCTGAAGCGGCTGCAGCATGGAGGGCAGTCCTTGCGATTGACCCAGACAGCCGAGTTGCACGAACAAGGCTTGAGCACTGTGAAATCAATCTTGTATGAGGCACAAAGTCATTATATTAGGCAAACTGAGTGATTTCTATGCAGGGACAAGAACCCCGTGACCAATCTCCTCCACAACAGCAAGTCATTGCCAGTGTTTGGGATTCGCAACAGCCTCAACAGCAGCAGTACCAGCAACCGTTTCAACAACAGTACCAGCAGCAGTACCAGCAGCCGTTTCCTCAACAAGGGATTCCAATGGGCGGATTCTACCCAAAAACAAGTGCATCCACAGCACTCGGGTTGTCAATCGCAGGGCTGGCTTTAGGGCTACTTTGTTTTCCGTTGTGTGGTGTTCTTGCAATACCCGGGGTGTTCATGGCCCGCTCATCCGCCGCTGTTACCGGTTCAATGCCCGGCCATCCGGATGCGAACACAGCCAAAATAGCAGAAATTCTTGGTTGGATAACACTCGGACTTATGGTGCTGGCACTCATGGCATTCGTGGTACTCATTATGCTTGATGAGAGCGCAGCACTTTAACGAAAGAGGCAATCAAGATGCAACCAGGGCAACAACCTCGACAGATGCAACCTTCGGGCGTAGCCTCGAAATACGGAGACGGCCCCCAAGTTTGGGCTCAAGTACCAAATCAAATACCCATACAACAAGGCATGTCAATGGGGGGATATTATCCACCTACCCAAGCCGTTTTGGCTTTGGTGCTATCCATTTTAGGGGTAGTAGCCTGTTCAATTTGTACTGCGATCCCAGGCCTAATTTTAGCGAATAGCGCACTGAAAGTTACCGATTCAATGCCCGGTCACCCAGATGCAGGTATGGCAAAGGCAGCTCAAGTCGTGGGATGGATTGTCATCGGCCTAACACTCCTCGGAATCATTGGCTACGCGCTGTTGTTCGGTGTTCTCATTGCTACAGAAAGCGCAAGCATGTGATTCAGCCAAGTGAATAAGTTGTATCCGTACCGTCAATACGCTTCTCTTCAAACAGAGCAACAACCGTTACTGTACATTCGCCTTCACAAATACTGAATCCGTTTTCTTGCAAAGAAATGACTTCATCTGCACCCCAAACGCCATCACCGTCATCAAGAACAGTGCACGGCGCGATTTGAATCATTGATTCATCTGTGAGCGCCGGTATGCTGGAATTCCCGAGTGGAGCCGCGAGTAGTGAGATGTGGCGCGGTGCACCATCCGAATTGTAATAATTGAGGAATTGAACTTTGAACATGACTCCACGATCTTCTATGAGGTACACCTCGGAGTCAGGAATAATGCGATGGACTGAAAAATCGTAAGAATACCACTCTAAACGTTCCTCGTCATCTTCGTCGAGAACATATCCTTCATCTGCCTTTATTTGACTAAAATCACCTTCAACAGCAATACCTTTTCGACCTTCGCCAAGGAAGATATCTGTTTGCAGGAAACTCAGACTGAACGAACTTTCATTGGAAACTGACATCGTGTGAAGGTCGAGGTATTGTGTCTCTTCACCGTTGGTGTCGATGTTGATTGTGAATGTTTTACCATCCGCATTCAATTTTGATAGCACGGTTCCGTTGTCTTGTACCACCGAACTCATCCCTCCAACCATGCAGGGATATGTGTTTTCTTCAACGTTTAATTCCAATTGAACAGAGTTCCAGCTTAGGTTCTCACCGCCTTTCGCAAAACTCAAATCGAGAAGCACATCTTCGGTTGATTCAGTGGACGTCCCTGTATTGACAGTGAGAGTGTTTTGTGTTCCCAGTGTGTTTTCATAGGTCACAATATTCAGGTAATAGCCGGTGGAAACGATGGACACCATGAAGAGAGCCATCAGTGTGATGCGTCGGTCAATGCGAGGCATGGTGAGCGACTCTGCCGGAACTACTTGAATACAGGCAATGGTGAGATATTGATGTGGGAGAGTTCTTACCTATCCGCTTCATAAATCCTCCATGGGCGTTCAGAAACACCTCATCCCAATTGTTCTGTTGCTTTTCTTTCTCCTTGTGGCAAGAGAGATTTACCCGTATGTGGAACCCTTCAACAGTGAGGTTGAAGATGGATTTGTCATTGAAAAAATAGATTCAGGATACGGCGGGCCAACCTGTTTGGAATGGGCGGACAACACGTCGTTGCTCATGTGCGATCGTGATTCAGGGCAGATTCTGCTGCTTGATGCCGAGGCTGGTTTCAGGTCAACCACCTTGCTTTCAGGCCTCAATCACCCGCACGATGTTCATTTGACAATGGACCATCTCTTCGTTTCCGAGGAAGGAAAACTCTCTCGTTACAACCGCTCGAACTTCTTTTTTTCCGACCCAGTGGTTCTGATCGACGGTATTCCGTCGGGTAACCACCAGACAAACGCCATCAATTCGTTTCCAAACGGGACATTGATTTGGCACAGTGGATCGACATGCAATGTTTGTGAACAGAGCGATGAACGGAATGCTGCATTGCTTTGGGTAGATCCTGTAAGTGGTGAACATGGCGTTTTAGCATCTGGAGTTCGCAATTCTTTTGACGGAGTTTGGGTTCCTGGCATGGGTTATCTCTTCTCTGATAATGGCCGAGATTGGGACGGAGACCATCCCGACGAAGAAGTCAATTTGCTGGTGGAGGGTGAAGCCTATGGTTGGCCTTACGATGACCCAGACAACCCGATTCCACCGGGAACACTAGGTCCAGTTGCACGATGGACGCCACATACCTCGCTGAACGGACTCGCTCTTCGTCCAAACAACTCATCATTGCCCGGCCTTTTACCCGATGAGGGCTTTACGGTGTACGCCACCGTATACGGTTCTTGGAACACTCTTTTACCTCAAGGTCACGAAGTGGTTCGTATTGATTTCACCCCGACTCAATCCAATGCCTCCTTACCAAGCGAACAATGGAACAGCACGGTTACTCGGTTTGCAACTGATCTTGGTACGCCTTTGCCTGTGGTTTTTGGACCGGACGGAGACCTCTATTACGCGACCTTTGGTGGCGGAGGAACGCTGTATCGTATCACAGCGAATTAAGCCATTCATTCAGCCGTCGAACACCTTCATGAATGTCTTCGGTAGAGGTAGCATAGGAAATCCGAACAAATCCTTCTCCGCCTTCAATGAGCGACCCCGGAATCAGCTGGACGTTCGCTTCTTCAAGTGCTCGAGTAGCAAATTCGAGGTCGTCCATTCCTGTACCCGTTATGTCACAGAATGCGTAAAACGCCCCTTCTGGTTTTGGAACAACGACGCCGGGAAGTTCGGAGAGAAGAGAATGCATCAACCCTCGTCGTTCTTTGAACGAAGCAGCCATCATTGCCGTTTCAGTTTCAAGACTTAGAGCTACTGTAGCCGCAGGCATCATGAATGTAGCAACGTGGGTTGCGGCGCTGACATTGATTTTTTTGACACCGTCCATAACCCGCTTTGGCCCAGTAATCCATCCAAGACGCCACCCTGTCATAGCCCACCCTTTCGACCATCCGCCAATCGTGATGGTACGTTCAGCACCGCCTTCGAGTGAAGCCGGAGATGTGTATGGGTAATCAGTCCACACCAATGTGGCGTAAATCATGTCGTCAAGAATCCATAAATCATGCTTGATGGCAAAATCAACGATGCGTTGTATTTCTTCAGGATTGTAAACAGCACCAGTAGGGTTGTTCGGGGAGTTCAGCAATATCGCTTTGGTTTTCGAACTCACTGCTGCTTCTAATGCATCGAAATCAGGGTGGTAATTATCTCGCTTAACAGGAACATGAACCGGTACGCAATCGAGTAACTTGAGCATTCCATCGTAGGACGGCCATGCAGGAGACAACAGCAACACCTCATCTCCAGCATCGAGTGTCGCCATGAGGCTGTACAGGACCGCTTGCTTACAACCAGGCGTAACAAGCACATCGTCGGGTACGGCAGCAATGTCATGTTTTGACAGGTGCTTGGCCACTGCTTCGCACAATTCGACTGAGCCTTGGGTTCGAGTGTAGGCCGTTTCTCCACGGTCTAATGCGGCTTTGACCTCATCGACAACCGGCTTTGGAGTATCAAAGTCCGGTTGACCAACAGTGAATCGAATGACTTCAGGGCCGGGAGGTGCTAAAAAAGCGGCAAACCCAATTCCCACATGCTCTAATGAACGATTTATCTCTGGCATAGACCCATCCCCACCCAATAGACAGCGTCTATGTGATAAGAGAAACGAAACGCTCCTTGA
>JABJFP010000258.1 GCA_018662715.1 Methanobacteriota archaeon
AGCGGATGATGGAGCATTAATGCCTGCTCTCCCAGAACTAGCTCTCCCCTTACCCGGGGCGGCACTTCCCGACCTTTTGTTGCCTGAAATCCTCATTGCGGAATCAACACCCTCCAAGAAAAAGAAGAGTTGGTTGAAACGTGGCATTCTCATTCTCGTCATTTTAGGAGCAGCTGGCTATGCCGCTATGACCCTATTGTGACCGGCTTGTAAAATCAATTTACCATTTCATTCATATCCACGCGCACGATGAGGATGTTGTGAAATCGGTTCAACTTGTCCGCCTGTTGACTTTTTTCGCCCTGGCGCTTATCGTTTACGGGGCCGTCCAATCTGTACAATACGCCTCGTCAACGAACCATGAAGAGACCCCAAACTCATCCGACGGACTCGTTGGCGCCGATGAAGTGGCGTCAAATGAAGAAACGTCCGATGAGGAAACGGCTGATGAGGAATCCGCAAAAAATGCAGAGGAGGACGCATACGCCCCCCAGCCTCTTGGCCCTGATGCGAATGAAGCTGATTTTGACCCAGTACCGAACCAGGGGCGAACCTCTCTCTATGCCGGAGCAACATTTCTGTCCACGCTTCTCATAGGTTCGTTATTCTCAGAGTCAATTCATATTCTCCTCTTAATGGCTTTCGTGACTCCACTTCTTGCCCGTAGGCATTCGACAAATGACATGACAAAGGGTCGGATTCTAGGATTTATTGAGGCGAATGCTGGAATTCACTTCTCTGCTTTACGCGATGCATTAGATTTGGCAAATGGAGTGACAGCACACCATCTTCAATCTCTTGAATCTTCGGAAAAAATCATTTCATGGCGCGATGGAAAACTCCGTCGGTATGCATCAAAAGGCACTCCAGAAGACAACATCTTGAAACTAAAAACCACTGTAGTTGGGACCCGATTGGCAGTACTAGAAGTACTATCAAATGCAGGTTCGTTAGGGTTGTCAAACAAGGAAATCACCTCACATCTGGGCATATCCCGGCAACTCCTTCATCACCATATAACCGAACTGAAACGATCAGAATATATTTTCCCAATCACCTCTCGGAAACGGTCCCCATGGGCCATTTCTACATTGGGGTCTAAGGCTCTAGCGAGTAGCAAAACCTCGGCGATGAGCAATTAATATCTATTTGTCAAATCAACTCACCAAGTCTTTGATAACCAGCCGGTCCCTAGTCGTAGACATGCACTCAAAGCAAATGCTAGCCGTTATGATGATGATGTTGTTCTTCGGAGCAGGTTGCCTCAACGCTATTGAACCAAGCGTAGAAGTTCCCGATGTCGAACTTCCCGATGATTGGAACGACGTCCCTGCCCGTAGTATTGGTTCGCCGCAATTGCAAGGTTACGATGACTGTGAGGACCTTGAACAATCTCTGAAATCTTCTCTTGAAGAAGAATACAGAATACAACTTTTGCAAGCGGCAGCCGAGGAATATTACTATGGTGGCGGCATATGGATGGAAGATGATATGGAAATGGTCGCAGACACTGCAAGCGGAGCAGAAGGAGGCAAACCAGCCCAACCCCGCACTGCCCCAAAGTTGGTTGAGGGCGAGGATTTCTCAGGAACGAATAACCAAGAGTCAGGCGTCGATGAGGCAGACTTTGTCAAAACCGACGGCTACAACATTTACTACCTTCAAGGGCAAAAACTGCATATCTTTGGAGTTCCCGAATTTGGACAACTCACTGCCCTTTCAAACACAACCGTAGAAGGAACCCCTCAAGCCATGATGCTGGACGGCGACCAATTGGTTGTAATTTCAACGTTAAGTCCGTGGAGTCTTTCACGAAGCAGTCCAGTGATTGATGAAATGGGATGGGATGGAGAATATGGCAATTGGAGAACTTCAAGCCTGACCAAATTTACAGTTTATGATGTGGCTGACCGCAACGACCCTGATGTAGAACGGGAACTGTACATCGAAGGGAGTTACATTACTGCACGAGAGGTCAATGGAACCGTCCGAACCGTCAGTCATGCTTGGATGGACGTGCAAGGGCTCCGAACATGGTTAGACCTTCCAGCCGGCTATTGGGATCTAGATTACGACGATTCTCTTCGCACCGAAATACGTCAAAAAATTGCTTGGGAGACCATACAGGAAAATCGCGAAGTTCTTTCTACACTCACTCTTGAGGAACTCCTCCCACAGGTGTATGAATACAGCAATGGTAGTGTGACAACCCATACGATGACCGATGGTCAATGCGCCGACTTCGTCGCTCCATCCGAGGGATTCAATCGGGGGATATCCAGCATTTTTGCTCTGGATTTGTCATCGGCGGAGTTTGACTTTGAAGTTGACCACATTGTAGGTACCTATCCACAAGTCTACGCCTCCCAAAACCTCCTCGTTTTGGCTGAGGGCGCCTTTGACTGGTGGTGGTTCTGGGGCAATGATGAAGCCAACGAGATGACCAATCTTCACACGTTTGATATCAGCGGAGAGGCGACTCTCTACACTGGCTCAGGGCGCATCAATGGGACAGTTGTCAACCAGTTCGCACTGTCGGAGCACGAAGGTGTGCTTCGCGTCGCTAGCACGGTAGGACAGTGGGCCCGATGGTGGATGGAGGACCCCGACCCCATGTCATCACAACTTGTGACGCTTGTTCGCTCGATGGATGTAGAAACTCAAGAACAGATTTTAGTTGAAGCGGGCCGAGTCGATGGAATCGCTCCAGGAGAGCGCATTTGGAGTGCACGGTTTGATGGCGACCGAGCCTACATTGTAACCTTTGAACAAATTGACCCGCTTTGGGTTATCGATGTCTCAGATGAGACCCAACCCACTATTTTGGGCGAACTCAAGGTTCCAGGAGTTTCCACTTATATCCACCCGTTATCACGCAATCACCTCTTGACCATCGGGCTAGGTCCTGCCAATGAGGACGGCACTGGGCTTGACTGGTCAGGAACCCAAATTTCTCTGTTTAACATCACAGATCCAACAGCACCATCTCAAGATGCCGCCCTTAGACTTTCACCGGTCAATACCAACGAAAGCGATTGGGTTTGGTCGTGGTCGGAGGCAACCTACGAATCCAAGGCGTTCCAATATTGGGCTCCGAAGGAACTCCTCGCCGTACCGCTTTCCACATACAGGTATATTGATTATGAAATCAACAACCGTTACTATTGGTCGTATGAGTATGTCTCAAAGTTGATGCTCGTTCATGTTAATGAAACGACCGGAAACCTCAGCGTTTATGGGACGGTTGACCATTCAGACCTTTACACTCAAGATGAAAACAACCGATGGTGGAACGAATACAACATACGCCGATCCATCTTCATGGGCGACTATGTTTATGCAATATCTTCCGCAGGAATCACTGCCACCAACCTTACTACGCTAGAAGAAACCGCTCGAGTTTTGATTTCGGAAGACATACAGCCTGACGAAACTACCGTTCCTGAAACGTCAGCAGAAGGCGAAGAAGGCGAAGGCTCTAGCAGCGAAGACAAACCTCTGAGTGACGAAGGTAGCGCATAATCCTCATGAAGAAGAACATCAACGCAACACCATGACAGTCGCCTACGAGGCCCAATTGATGGTGGGACAATGAAGACCGCCATTCTGTTGATTGGATTCAATCGTGTGGATTACTTTGACCAGACCCTATCAAGTTTGGAGCAAAATACCTCGGCTCACGAGTGTGACTTGCACATCTACCTTGATGGAGGCCCACACGCCAACCATCCTGACCTCAAGAAGAGGATTCAAGCCTCAACATTCACCAATATCACTCTTGTTGCTCGAACAGAAAACTGGGGGATAGGACGCCACCTCATCGATGCCCGAAGGGCCCTTTTTGATGAGCAAGGGTACGATCGCGTGCTTTTATTTGAAGACGACATGGTCCTTGCTCCGACTTATGTTCAAACCGTTCTCAACATTATGGATTGGAGCCAGCAATACAACGATATTGGAACCGTTATGGCCTACACGATTAATGAAGACCCGCTTGAACAACAACAACAACAACTCGATCAAATTATTCCTACAAATCGTCATTTTTGGGGCTATGGTATGGATCGAGCTGTCTGGGATGAAATCAAGGCAACTCTATATGATTTTGAAGACCGATATCTCAACAACGTGAGTTATGCGTACCGCGCCCACCGTTCCATTCGCTGGGGCCTCATTCGCAAGATTTCACGACAGCCGAGAAACATTCGTACGGGAGCGCCACTCATCCCTCCAACGCTTCTTACATCCCCCTTCAAGCGCTTTCCCTTTGGGTGCCCAACCAGTCAAGATGCGATCACCGCCCTCGCTCTTTGGCGGCACGGGTTTGCTCGTATCACCACCCGAGTTTCCCGAGCCCGATATGTTGGCGAAAAAGGGTTTTCTTTCACCCCAGAAATCTATGAAAAGATGGGCTTTGGAAATCAACAGACCCTTGAATTTTCATCGCTCACATCATCACCCACTTCGTTTGAATTGATGAAAACGAATCTTCAAGGCCAATCCTTCAAGCCCACTCATTACGAATGAGGGACTTTCATGGAGATTAATGTGGGATTGGTGGGGCACGGCCGATGGGGAAAACGCCACCTTGAGACCCTTATTCAATTGAAAAAGGAGGGTCATGTGAAGCACATTTCAGTTTGTGACCTTGACAATGACCAACTTGCAGATTTATCGGAACACGTCGACGCATCCTTCACCGAATTTGAGCATATGATTGGGGCTAAAGTAGTGAATTGCATCGCTATTGTCACGCCACCAAGTACCCACCTTGAACTCGCATCAAAGAGTGTTGAAAGAACCATCCCAGTTTTCGTAGAAAAACCGTTGAGTGATCACTTGGAACACGAGCACGAATTTCTAAAATCTTTAAATTCGGGTGATACGCTTGTTACTGGGTTTTTATTACGCCATCACGAGGGAGTGAGGGCGATGAAACAACAATTGGTTGACGGGGTTATCGGAACACTGCGCGAACTTCACTACCGGCGCAGGACAAAACGAGACCGCCCTGCTGGCGCTGAAGCAATGAAAACATTGGCAATTCACGGTTTTGACCTTTCACTTTATTTCGGATTCAACGAAATGGCGAAGGTCGCCCCCGAGGTCTTCGAACATCTACCTGGTCAAATGCTCCTTGA
>JABJFP010000259.1 GCA_018662715.1 Methanobacteriota archaeon
CACCCCATTGCAACCACTTCACCTCCATCCTCTACCGCACTGGGAACATAGACGCGCCCTGTCGTGACCATGAAACTCCGTCAGCAGGGCGGCGTTTAAGCATCGCTCAAGTTCGTTGCCACAAAACCTCAATCACCGGCAATCCACCGGGATGGGGAAGAGGTGCTTTGGGTTTCTCAATTCGTACTGAGAGTGATTTGACGGCAGAATGCTCGCTCAATATTGCGATGATTTGCTGGGCCATTTCTTCCATAAGCCGTATGGGTTGATCTGTTTCATGGATGACTTTGTCGATGGTAATTTGGATGTCTGCATAATTCAATGTTTCATCCAATTCTGAAACATCGTCTCTGTCATCTAATGTAGCCCAAACGGTAAAGCAGAATGGCTGAGGTGCATGATGTTCAAACTCATAAAAACCATGTGCAGCACGAACTTCGTACCCTTCAAGTCCTACACGCCACTGCATGGTATCGCCTCATTCTTCGTCCCGCTCATGGACCCAAATCAAGTGGTATCCAAATTGAGTTTTTACAGGAGGTGAAACCGTATTAACGGGGGTTGACCAAACGGCTTCCTCAAATTCTGCAACCATGCGACCTCTACGAAACCATCCGAGGTCACCGCCCTTCTGACTTGACGGGCAGGTACTCTTTTTGCGAGCCAACTTTTGAAAATCTTTGAGTTTCCCGACCTTGTCTTTGATTTGAACTGCCTCGCTCTTGGATGGAACCAAAATGTGAGATGCCCAAGCACTGGGTGCGACCATACAACAGCGAAAGGTCGCCTTGCTTTGAATCCCTCGCTCAGTAATCCGAGTAGGCGAGGAAGCGCATATAGGTCCCGTAAATGGTCACGGATACTCCAAGTGACTCTTCGTTGAACCGGTCCATAGTGTCAAGATAGGTATGATATTCCCAACTGCCACTACCGTAGCAAACGACGGCTCGGCCCCGAATGTCATCTCCCAAATCATAGACAAACGGTCCGTGGTCGGAATTGTAGGGCATTCCGTCTGGTTCGCCTTGAGCACCCTTGTAGAGCGCAAGTTGAATGTCGTATCGGTCTGCAACATCGCTTCTCTTATTCTTGTAAAGTTCAGTGATACGTTCAATGTGCTCCATATCATCCGCTGTATTCCCGAAGAGTCGGAGGCTGTTGCCTCTGGCCGAGAAATCAGCGTCGACGTGATTCATATCGAGGTTGATGTACAATCGGAGGTTGTCCTTCAAACTGTTCTGGAAGGCAGAAACGTAAGCTCGGCTTCCGTAGAGGCCCTCTTCTTCTCCACCCCAAGTGCAAAACCTCAGAGTGCGTTCAGGTGTGCCGGTTTCATTGACCACATCGCTCAGTTGTCGCGCCATTTCAAGGACGCTGGCGGTTCCTGACGTGTCGTCAACTGCACCCTCTCCGTGGTAGACGGTGTCGTGGTGACCACCTACAATCACCAATTCAGAGGATTTGCCTTTGATTTCACCGCATGGGACGTAAATGGTTCGCTCTTGGTCGTTGGTAACATCCATGACCATTTCAAGCACTCCTGGTTGACCTGTGGCGTTGAAAATTGCTGCTTCTAGGATTTCACCTGCATCTTTGGACATGGCGATGAATGGAATATCACTTGGAATGCTACCACCGTTGGCTTCCTTAACGGCGTCAATACCTGTACCTTTGAAGATAGGAACACAGTCATTGCCCTCAATTTTGCCACAATTGTAGTCCTTGTTAACACGAATCAATCCGGCCAGGTTATTTTCGGCTGCATTTGAGAAGAATTCAGTGTTACCGGTTTTTGTTCCGCTGTTGATCACGTATCCAATGGTTCCAGTCGCAGACTGCCAGAGACTTTCATCGCTTCCATTCCCCAGATAGGTCAATTGTACATCTTGTTCAAAGGTGTATTCCGACTGTCCAGAGAAGCCTTGAATCACATAGTCGCTACGATGCTGAAATGAAGTTATTTGTGAACCAATTGCTGCGCCGCCTTCGCAAGGGCTGTTTCCAAAAAAGCCTCGGACACAGATTCGGAGACTTGGCTCCGAATTCACATGGTGCATAGGAACCTGATACGAGTGCAGGGTTGTCTTCATCCCCATAGAGTCAAATTGTGAAATGATGTATTCGGAAGCATTGGCTTCTTGAACGGTACCGCTCATTCTCCCATCCCATTCCGGATGGCCATAGGAAACGAGTGTTTCTGCATACTTCTTCGCCTGTGATGCATCATAGGAAATCAATTCATATTCATAATCGGGTTCAAATCCAAGCCACGTTGGCTGAATGACAAATATGGCGGTAACCATCAGAACCGCAACGCCGATTGCGATGAGGGCGGGAGGTGTAAGAACTTCCGTACCCTTGTACCAAGGCACAGACTCTTCACCGTCCAAAATGGCTTCATCAACAAGGGTTTTCTCTGAATCCAGACTGATCGTATTGGCCCCGGGAAGGTTTGCCTGAAGACGCTCGATGAGTTGAGATTTGGTCCCGCTTAACGGCAATTCAGCCTCGCGCAGCATTTCTTTGAGTTCGTTAACGGTCAATCCTTCAAAACTTAGGACGGTCATGGTTCTGCCTCAACCGTGCCTCGCATTCCTTGTTCAAGAAGGCGGCGGTAGGATGTGGATTCATATTTCGTCGCCAGTCCAACGCTTACCAACATCGTGTTCAATGCCAATTTGGTCAAGGATTCTTGCGATGATGAAGTCAACCAAATCATCAATACTTTTTGGATGATTATAGAATCCAGGAGAGGCTGGAATGATGACTGTATCCCATGCTGAGAGTTTGGCCATGTTCTCCAAATGTACTGTAGCGTAGGGTGCTTCCCGAGGAACAATGATGAGTTTACGGCGCTCTTTCATAGCCACGATTGCGGACCGGGTCACCAAGTTGTCTGAAATGCCCGCTGCGAGTTTACCGATGGTGGTTCCAGAACACGGGCAAATGACAACAGCGTCGATTTTAGCAGAGCCTGAGGCTGATTTTGCACCCACATTTCTAGCGTCTTCCAGCAGGGAACCCGTTGCTTCTGCGAGAGCTTCTGGGGTCGTATCACATTCGTGCTTAAGGGTCAAACGCCCAGAATCGGTCACGACGAGGCGGACAGATTTTCCCATATCGGTTAGGACTTCGACGAGACG
Organism: Methanobacteriota archaeon; assembly: GCA_018662715.1. Classification (GTDB taxonomy): domain Archaea; phylum Thermoplasmatota; class Poseidoniia; order Poseidoniales; family Poseidoniaceae; genus Poseidonia. The sequence continues at coordinate 3,144 of JABJFP010000259.1, forward strand.
CTTTCCGTAAACGGCGCCGGAGGCGCCAGAGATACCGACAACAACTTCTCCCATGCTCCGGACTAGGCGACATCCCATTTAGCCTCTTGTTCTCTGCCGAACCTCAAGTTTAGGCGAAATGCTGTAACTGGTAGGCCTAGTCTTCTCCAGTGAACCAAGATTTTCGTAATACCAAACCTGTCGCTTCCCCAGCCTCAACGGGATCGTAGTCATGTTCAGTAATGAAATGCACAACCAATTGATGTTGAACAATTGAAGCGTTGCATTCAGGACATTCGTGATAGTTAGGTTCTCGGAACCCCTGAAACGCTGCCCTACCCCTAGGGGTTGCCAGACCTGCAACGGTCTTTAGCAAGGTTGAAACAAACACCAAAGCAAAGAGAAGCAGACAACATCCTGCACCGCCGCCAAGTCCTGGCATGGGAGGGCTTTGTGACAATTGCAGGTCTTGTGTCATACGATTATCCGCAGTCATACGGAATGTATCAAGGTCAATGACATGGAGAAATTGTTCCCCCCTCAAGGTGAGAAGAATCTCTGTTCCGTTGTCGTCATCATCAGCGTTGATGGTGAGAGTGTATGCTCCATCATTGTCCGTCATTGCATCAGAACCTTGGTACTGATAACAATTCGAGTCACCTCTTTGACAG
>JABJFP010000001.1 GCA_018662715.1 Methanobacteriota archaeon
CAGCCGACGCCGAATATGTCCTCTGGGGACGTATCACCGCTGAAGATGATGATGAAGGACCGTATGTAGACATCACCGGGACTGTTGATGATGTCCGTCAAGAACCTGTGATTGAAATCGACGGCGTTGTCCACCGCGACAATCCTATATTCCACGCATTAATTCCAGGCGAGGCTGAACACAAGACATTGATGGGGCTTCCACGATCTCCGACCATTAAATCTGCAGTTAACGAAGTCTGTGAATGCATCGACGTCCATATGACCGAAGGTGGTTGTGGTTGGCTGGCTGCAGTTGTCAAAATCCGAAAGAAGAATCCTGAAGATTCTATGAATGCAATACATGCTGCACTGGCAGGACATCGTAGCATGAAAATGGTCACAGTTGTTGATGAAGACATCGATATCGGAAACCCAGTTCGCGTCGAATGGGCAATGGTCACTCGATGGCAACCTGACAAAGATACGCTCATTCTGTCAAACCAAAAAGGAAGTTCACTCGACCCCTCGCGTGACAGTGACGGTTTAACTGCCAAAGTCGGCTTTGACGCAACGCTCCCATGGGGCGTCGATCATGAAGGATTCAAGTCCGTCCAGTGAGCATCACATCGAAGATATTGAAAGCGAAGACATTGAGTGGTCGCTATGGTAGGGGAAAGTGCAGACCTTTTGCAACACCCCCGACGCAACCTTGGCAACCGGTACAGAACGCAAGCTCAAAAATTTGCTCGCCTAGCATCTAAAGATCCAGACCGGTTCGAAGACAACATGCAATGGGCGGAACAAAATGCTCGTCAAGCACTGCTCCATGATTTCACCGACGAGAGAAATTGGCGTTGTCTTGCAGACATCAAAGTTGTCAATCAAGACGGTGACGGCTTGAGTGCGGTTCTCGAAGACGTCTTCATCGTCCTCGGACGAGATCCAGAACAAATCGATCAACTCAAAGAGGTGGATTTCTTACTCGTTGGCCTTGAATTACTCGAAGCAGCATTTGCACGAGACCCATTGGACCCCAATGCTTGGTGGGAAATGTATTCTGAGTCTGAATCGATTGAAATCGAACTACAGGATTTCGCTGAACGATGCAGACGTTTGGATTTCAGCGACCAACGAGCGAATATTGTCTACGCAAGAAGGCTTGAACGTATTCGCTCTGGCGGCCGTGAAGGACTCTTTATCGAATTAGCACGGCATCTTCTCGCCCATCGGCCAAACAACCACGAGTTGTGGATGGAACTCGGTAGGCTGTACGAGCGACGCTCGGAAATGGATGAGGCATGGTCGTGCTATGATCACGTACAACAATTGCAGCCCCATCAAACACCACGGGATTCATTCCTGCAGAGAATCACCGGTAAAATGATGGGAGAGGAAGAAAAGCCGTGGACTGCTCCAAGCATCGAAAAACGTTCACAATTCCTCGAACAGATGATGCAACTCTCAAAGCGCATTTCAACACTCACTGAAGAACCTCGAATGGATCAAACAGTGGAAGTTGAAGCCGTGAAGGAAAACCAAGACATGGTTCGCCTCCAATCACTCATGGACGCTGGGGATGCTTCTGAAGCATTCTTCCTCGCACGGCGGCTCGTCTCTCAAGGCGAAGAATGGGCAGAAGAGTGGGTTCAAAAGGCGAAGAATGCATTTTGAGGTGTTGAAATGTCGCAGTCCACACGACCGAAGTTTGTTTTGGCTTGGGTCACCACTCGTTCCAAACAGAACATTCAACTTGGTAAAGGTGGCATGGTTCTGTTCGTTGAGCATCCACAAAGAGGATGGGAAATTCCAGGAGGACACATTGAATCAGGTGAGACCCCAGATGAAGCAATGTTAAGAGAATTGCATGAAGAGACTGGACTTACTGGAAAGATTCAGCGTTGGAATACAACGTATTACCCAAAAGGGTGGGTCGCCCATGTGGTCGTTGAGGAGACTGCAATTATGGAGTGGAATGTGCACGATGACAAAGTGGCGAAAGTGAAATGGTGGGAAGAAGTTCCACCTCTCAAAGAATGGACAGTGGAAGAGTTCACAGATTTATCCGATTGGTGTTGTGCGGGAAATTAGAGCATTGTCAGTGCAGCCAGACGAATATCCCAAAGTCCTTTGAGATGTTGATCTTGAATGAAACTCTGGACAATTGCAGCCAGCATAGGATCCTCAACTGAATCAGGATTATTCAGCATTTCACTGAAGACCTCTAGTTTTTCGAATCGATGTGCAAGACTTACCATGGCTCGCAAATCAGGTCGG
>JABJFP010000260.1 GCA_018662715.1 Methanobacteriota archaeon
AACAACAGCGGATGGGTTATGGCTTCAGGCGCTGTTTTTGGCCTTATCGGGTTGGCCGTTCAATACATCTACAAGGGCGCCCCTATGGTTGACTCATCCATGGCAGCAACTGCAGCAATGATCCTTGACCAGGCTACAGCCGGGCGAGTCAGTGAAGCAGAATTGATTTCAAAGGCTGAAGAAGCAGCCACCGTTGCAGCCGCAGAGGTTGCTAAGGAAACAGCTGAAGATACTGTTATTGAAATGCTAGACCCCGATGCTGGCAAAATCGAAGATGAAGAGGCGGAGGCCGAGGTTGAAGAACCAGTCGAAGAAGAACCAGAAGCGGAAGCCGAGGTTGAAGAACCAGTCGAAGAAGAACCAGAGGCGGAAGCCGAGGTTGAAGAAACAGTCGAAGAAGAGGCCGAAGAGGCCCCCGAAGACAGAAAGAAATTTTGAGGTGAAGAAAAATGTGGGAACATCGTAGCGTATCAGATAAAGCATTCAAAGAAACACAACGCATCCTTCCGAGCGAGACATACGTCAAGCTCATGGATGAAGTTGAAGCCGTAGTTGCAAAAGCAGAAGACAATAAGTTCGATGATGCAACGTTCATGACATACATTCCTCGCAGAGGCCCCTGGGAAGAAATCCCAGCATCTGACCACAGCCGCGCAGATGCACGAACTCGCTACATTGGACCAGCATCAGCGAAACTCCTGAACACAAATATCATTCTCGGGTCTTCTTGGATTGATTCTGACCGTTTCAAGTTTGAGCGACGAATCGAGAACATCTCAGATTACCTCAAGCAAAAAACAGTGATTAACGCAAACATGTGGACCCCAAAGCAATTGTTCACGACTCAGACGTTCTTCTTTTGCTCAACAGGCGACGAAGAGCGAATGGGCGGAGCGATTCTCGAAGGCGACACGCGAAACGATAACCACCTTCTCCTTGGTACTAAGGAAGGACAGGATTTCCCAGAGTGGGAAGTTATCCTTTGGGGGCTCGGGCACCGTGGAGTTGTACCTGATTCCGACCCTCTTGACCGAGTTTACTACCCTTCGCTAATGCATCGCAACGTGTCGTTCAACAACCGATTGGGATGGATTCGATACTCACCTGCAGGTTTTGGAAAAGACGCTTCCGGCTACCTCATGACGCGTCCGAACACTTGGATTTGGCCTGCTGTTAACGGAAACCGTGAAACAGCAACTGCGTTCAACCTCCTTGTCAATCTACCAGACCGTCGCTCTTCCTTTGGGGAAGAAGGAATTTCAGACGTTTACTTGACAACAGGAAAAACTTCCCTTTACACCATGATGGGAATGATGCAATCCTCTACCGTTCGCCAAGCATTTGGTGCCGGTTCGGAAATGGTTCCCTTGGAATTCCACTGCATTGAGCCTGGACTTGACGAATGGATTGGAAACTCCAGTGATGAAGACAAGTACAGCCGCCTCTTCGAGGTTTGTGCAACTCTCGGTTACATTTTGACTGACCCGCAAGTGGGAACACTTGGAGGGGCAGCCAAGCGTCGCCGCCTGATCATGTACCCGAGTGACCAAGGCAATCTCTTGACGTGTGCTAACGCCAGTCAAGTTGCCGACCACGCACTCAAGTCAAACTATGGTTCAACCGTGTTTACTAAACTCGACCAAGCCGACTTCATGAACCGAGTCACCCGACGTTTCAAGGCCTACGCTGACCTTGTTGCTGCCTCAGATGTAGCCAAGGGTTCCCGATGGATTAGCCAAGCTGAAGTCGATGGAGAGAAGGTAATTGGACCAAACGTCCACTCTATTCTTTCCGTTCGTGGATATGACATCCTCAACATGCAAGAATACCTCGACACGTTCAACGATGTTTCCGCTGCACCCGAGCGTCTTATGCGCCGTATCATTCAATCCGTTGCCACCAACGCCTTGAAGACGGTATATCCAATGGATCTTCTTGGAGAATCTGCAGGACCCGCACCGTTTGAACACATCTTCAATTCGTCCGATGATAATCCACTGGTCTACTATACCGATGTTCGTTTCTTGGTCCCAACATCCATTGACAAGCTCCGCTTCCAAACCGCCTCCCGTGGCGCAGACCGTGGGCGCATGCGTGAGGCATATGCCGCGCTAACCAATGCTGACCCAATGACGAGCCTCTCCATCCAGGACCTCTGTCTTCCATTCCTCGCTGACCTCGGTGATGACACATGGCAAACCGGTACTGGAATCAACGAGAACGAAATTATCGTTGAAGTTACTATGGCGGTCAACCCAGCACGTGTTTGGCGAGCATACCTTGACCCAACAGTCAAGGAAGTTTTCGACATGCCCAAGGGCGACAAAGGTACCGCTGCACAACTTTGGGGCGACGTGTTCATGACCAACGAAGTCCTTCATGAAAAGATGGTAAAGGACGGCAACGAACATTACCTCAAGTTGTTGAAGATGGCCTACCATTGGTCCCACAATGAGTCACAGAAGCTGCACAAACTTGGCAAACACGCAAAGAAAGCGGCTCCTAGAAAGTCGGGCACCACCAACAAGGCAAAGAAGAAGTGAAACTCCAGGCGATAAAGGGTTCAAGAAGTTGAGCCGCCAGGGTCGTTCTAATGGCTCAAGCGAACAATGACGGCAGCGGGCGCGCGCCGGTTACAATTGTACGGCCAACCACCACCGTCACCAGCGGCGTGGGCGTGACACAAAAACTCGTTACAGCCGCTGTAGCCTTTGGCGATTTGATGCGTGGAACATTTGGCCCACAAGGCCTGGACAAGATGCTCTACAAAACAAACGGGACGACGGCTGTAACCAATGATGGAGCAAAAATCGTTTCAGAGTTGCTTGTCAAACACCCGGCTGCAAAAGCCTTCGTTCAACTTGCAGAAGCCCAAGAACATGCTTGTGGGGACGGAGTCACTGGTTGCATGATTTTTGCTAGTGAACTGATGAGGGAAGCCGGACGATTGCTTGGACGTGGCTTGCATCCACTGATCCTAAATGATGGCTACCTCAAAGCGGTGGCAGTGACACGCCAATCCATAGAGTCCAGCTCAAGTGAATGGGACTTGACCCGTGAGCAACTCGTCCATGTTGCCAAGACATCAATGAACGGTACCGCTGCGGACATCGAGGGGACATACCTTGCAGAATTGGTTGTCGACGGGCTCCAAACGGTATCCGGTAGCGATGGTGGAGTCAATTACGAAGACATTCGGATGTCAAAACGCACCCAGGGCAATTTACTGGACTCTCGACTTCTTGACGGTTTAATTTTGGACACAGCACTGATTCTAGACCGTTTACCTCGCCGCCTTGGTGCTGGGACGTTAGTCGCCCTCACATGCCCTCTCGATTATGAAACATCTTCGAGA
>JABJFP010000289.1 GCA_018662715.1 Methanobacteriota archaeon
AATCGACCACATTCATCCCCGATCAAAAGGAGGTGAACGCTGGGATGCTAGCAACTGCACGACGGCCTGTCGTCCCTGTAACCAACTCAAGGGCTCTATGTCCATTGAGGACTTTCACCTGATGATTGCCTAATTATGCCAAAACCAGACATCGAAGATGTAGCTGCCGACCTAGAGCTGGTCAAGCACATTATTGAGGGACTGGATCATAGGGTCCAGCAGCTTGAAGCACGTCTACCTCTTAGCCACGTTGCCTTTGGATTAACAAAGGAAGTAGGTGAAGATGAGACTGTGTTTCACGTACACATGGTTGACCACTATGGTCGGCCAGCCCAGGTTACATTTACTCTACAGAACGAAGATTTATGAGCTACCCAAAACAGCTACAGCTATTTGATAAGACCGTCATCAACAGTAATATTGGTACTCCTTCCTTTGGGGATAAGGTTGTACTGGGTGACGGCTCTACAGTCGTCGCTCCCTACACCGTCAACATGATCATCCGCTTCCTTGAAGAGGACTACACCGGCTACCTCACAACAGTCGATCATGTACGGCATGAGCCTCGGTTCCGTCCGTTTGATACAGCCTTTGGAGATGTTGTGGTGTTTGCTCCAGGCACCATCTCTGGAGATCAAGCTGCTAATGAGCTGATCGAAGTCATGCGTGTCCTCTGGGACATCGACCGTGCTGTCTCCCCTAACAGCATCGGCCACGCTACATCCGTATTAACCTAACCCCTTGGCCCCTTTGGGGCCTCATTACCCAACTAACCCACACCTACGATGACTGAATCCTATTCTATTGAGAAGAGGCAAAACCCTTTCCAATTCTATGCCTCTGAGTTCCTCGGAGACGTGCCCAACACTGATGAGCTATTTGAGCTTGATGCTCCTGTCGGTGCTATGTGCTATGTAGTAAACACTGGCTATACATACATCCAAGCCCATAAGGGTGACTGGAAGCAGTTAAAGGCTGGTAAGGGCTCTACTGGTAGAGCAGGTGAACGTGGTCCTGTTGGGGCTGTGGGACCTCCTGGTAAAGATGGACTCAGCATTGAAGGCAGACCTGGCCGAGAGGGCCGTCCTGGTCATAGAGGCTATCGAGGACTGCCTGGTGCAGATGGTGTCAATGGTACCAATGGTCGTGATGGTGCTCCAGGCCTAGACGGTAAAGATGGTAAAGACGGCAAAGATGGCTGTCACGGTAGAGATGGCTTACCTGGTAAAACAGGCCCTAGAGGGTTTACAGGTACCAACGGTGAGGATGGGCGAGGATGGGTAGGTGGTGAATATGACCACGTAACCGGACAAGCTACTTTCACATCAGACGATGGATTGACCTTCAAAACAGGAGACCTACGTGGAGCCCCATCTCCTTGGGGTAATCTTTCACTTGAACAACTTGCTAATGCTTTAAGACCTTACCTATGAACTCATACAACCCATCAGTAGACCTGACGATATTCCCCAGGATTAACTTCTTAGCCACCTTTGAGCCTCGTGCTTATCAGAGAGATGCGAATGGTCGTATCTTCCTGAAGTTCGGATTTACAGACATCGATGATGAGTTTCTGTACCCACCAGCTTCTGGCTCTGATCAGTTGGTAGATCTTCTCCCCTTTCCTGTAGACCTAGGACCGTTAGCCACAACCATCCCCACAGGTCTGTATGATCTGCGTGAGGATAACAATACCCCACAAACCTATGACCTTATCCCCCTTAATTAACTATGGCTGATACACTTCTATTTAGAGGCGGATCTTCCGCTGACATCTCAGTATCTACTGTTCAAAGCAGGGAGCTGGTGATTGATACAGATACAGATCAGATTGTCTCTGGTGCTTCTAAGAAGAAGACGGTGATGGAGAATGCCTCAGGAAATGCCAAGATTCATGGCACTCTTGAATTTGGTGATGGCTCTGTCCAGACGACAGCAGCAACTGGTGGTGGTGCTGTAGATAGTGTCAACGGTCAAACAGGTGTTGTCGTCCTCGATGCATCTGATGTTGGCGCTGCAACTACTGCTCAGGGAACCACAGCCGACTCAGCACTACAACCGGGAGACAACGTATCATCTCTAGTAAATGACGCGGGTTATCTTACTTCCGTAGCAGCAGCACCTGTAGATAGTGTCAACAGTAAGACCGGCGTTGTTGTCCTTAATGCTTCTGATGTGGGAGCTGCTACTACTGCCCAGGGAGCTAAAGCTGACTCCGCATTACAATCAGGTAATAATGTATCAGCACTGGTAAATGATGCTGGTTATCTTACGTCAGCATTGCAATCAGGCAATAATGTATCAGAACTGGTAAATGATGCTGGTTATCTTACGTCAGCTGCCGCAGCACCTGTTGATAGCGTCAATGGTCAGACCGGCGTTGTTGTTTTAACTGCAACAAACGTAGGTGCTGCAACAACTGCCCAAGGCACTACGGCTGACTCAGCAGTACAACCTGGAGATAACGTCTCAGGACTTACTAACGATGCAGACTATGTGCCTTCTAACCCAACAGGGGTTTCTGGGGCAGATGCCATTACAAACATGATGAGCTTGACTCAATCTCAATACGATGCGATTAGCTCCCCAAATGTCTCCACCCTCTATGTAATTACACCTTGACCTATGTCACCCTTATTCCAACAAAACAAAGTTTATGTAGGTAGTAGTGCTGCCAGTGCTGCCTACCTTGGTTCTGTTTTACTGTTTACTGCGACCCCTGCGGTTAGTGCACAACTACAGATGGTTATTAACACTGAAGCAGACACCGCTAGTAATACTGCCTTCAATGTTCGATCCAAAGATACGGCTTTGTTTGACATTGACTGGGGAGATGGCAATGTTGAAACAGCTCAAAACAGTAATCTTCTTCTCCATACTTATAGCTCTCCTGGTGTCTACACTGTAACGATTACATCTGATTCTGGGTTCATACCTTACAACAACGACAGGGCTGCCGATGCTAGGCAAGTCATTAACGTAAGTTGGCCAACCTCAGTGGACTTCCCATTTGGCACTGAACTGCTTAAGGCTTGGCACGGATGCCGTAACATGACAAGCTTTGATCTTGTTGACACATCTTCGGTTGAAAGTCTCAGTAATACCTGGAATAACTGTAGTAGCTTAACTAGCTTCCCATTGATTGATACTTCTTCAGTCACTAGTTTTTTTAAGGCTTGGTATAAATGCGAAAGCTTAACTAGCTTCCCATTGATTGATGTTTCTTCAGCTAGCACTCTTAATACTTCTTGGAACTTTTGCAGTCAGCTAGCCACCTTTCCACTTATTGATACTTCTTCAATTAGCGGCTTTAATCTATCTTGGTCCGCGTGTTCTGCTTTAACCAGTTTTCCATTGATCGATACTTCTTCAGCCACTTATTTCACTTCTACTTGGAAAGGCTGCACTTCGTTGACCACTTTCCCTGCCAACATGTTTGATACCACTGGGACACTGACTTCTACGGCTTTCAGTAACGCTTTTACCAACTGTGCTCTTAGTGCCCAATCTATTGAAAACATTCTCACGTCGTTAGACACTAATGGACAATCAAACGTGAGCCTGAACCTCAATGGAGGTACTAACGCTCCAAGAGCATCTTGGTCTGCTGCTGCTAACACAGCCTATGGAAACTTGATTGGCAAAGGCTGGTCTATCTCTTACAACTGATTTTATTATGGGACCTTTTACTGAAACAAAATGGATTGTATGTCACAATGGCAGTGGTGTTATCCACTATGTAATCCTTGAGCCTGGGACTATTATGGAGACAGGACAGCCATACTGTGAGGGCTTTGCTGACAGAGATGATGCACTAGCTAGAGCTATCAAGCTTGGCTATGTACTTCCTATTGAATCTACTATCTGATAAACCTTATGGGCCTTCGGGCCCTCCCTACTATGGACCTACAACAATTAGAACAAAGAGTCAAGAACTGATATGCCAAAGTTCCGTCTTAACGAGTTTAAGGCGGTAGCTAGGTGGCTGGATAGGAAACTACCCGGCCCCTTGGCCTTTTTCCTGAAAGGCTGGCTATGGGGCCTAGAAGAGCGTTACATCGACGCTAAGGTCGTTGCAGCTGTAGATAAGGGGATTGCACCTCACCTACCTCCCGAGCCTACTGTAGCCCCTCCTAGCTACCACTCAGAGCCTTCCGAAGTGGAAGGACTAGACACTATTGAACTTAAAGCACCATGGACCACCAAGAACTAGAACACAAAATAAGATCTGATTTTAAGGTCTTTCTAACATTGGTCTGGCGAGAGCTGGATCTGCCCAAGCCCACAAGAGCACAACTCTGTATTGCCGATTACCTCCAGAACGGACCTAAGCGTCTACAGATCTCTGCTTTCCGTGGGGTTGGTAAGAGCTGGATTACTGCTGCCTTTGTTCTGTGGGTTCTCTTCAATGATCCAGATAAAAAGATCATGGTTATCTCTGCCTCCAAGGAGCGTGCTGATAACTTCTCTATCTTCTGTCAAAAACTTATCCTTGATATATCATGGCTGAACTTCCTAGGACCACAGGACAAGGACCAGAGATGGAGCCGGATAAGCTTCGATGTAGGGCCTGCCAAACCTCACCAAGCCCCCTCTGTGAAGAGTGTAGGCATCACAGGGCAGATGACTGGCTCCAGGGCGCACTTGATGATCTTCGACGACGTGGAAGTACCCGCCAACAGTGCGACCGATATGCAGAGAGAAAAACTCCTCCAACTAGTAACTGAAAGTGAATCAATTCTCACCCCGGACAACGACTCAAGGATTCTTTTCCTCGGTACGCCACAGTCAACGTTCACGATCTACAGGAAGCTCGCAGAGCGTTCCTACAGGCCCTTCGTCTGGCCTTCACGCTATCCCAAGGACACAGCCAACTATGAGGGGCTCCTTGCTCCCCAGTTGGTTGATGACATCGAGAAAGGAGTGGAGAGATGGACACCCACCGATAGCCGATTCTCTGACCTAGACTTAATGGAACGAGAGGCCGCTATGGGCCGCTCTAACTTCATGCTTCAGTTCCAGCTAGATACCTCGCTGTCTGACTCGGAGAAGTTCCCCCTTAAGTTCCAAGATCTTATCGTTACCTCCCTCGGACCTGAGTGTGCTGAACGTTATGCTTGGTCGGCTGATCCCCGTTATATGATCAAAACCCTAAACCCCGTAGGACTGCCCGGAGACCGCTTCTACGGGCCTATGTTCATTGATGAGGGTATTTGCCCTTACGACGAGACAATCGTCTCTGTAGACCCTTCTGGACGTGGCTCAGACGAGACAACAGCCTGTGTTCTCTCTCAAGCTAATGGTTACATCTTCATTAGACAGATGATGGCCTTCAAAGATGGTTACTCCGATGATACCCTCACAGCTATCATTCGTATGGGTAAACGACACGGAGCCTCTAAGCTTCTTGTTGAATCTAACTTCGGTGACGGTATGGTCTGTGAACTCTTCAAGCGACACCTCATACAGATGCAAGTCGGTATGGATGTTGAAGAGGTTCGCGCTACTGTTCGTAAGGAAGAACGTATCATTCAAACCCTTGAACCCCTCCTTAACCAGCACAAGCTGATCATGGATCCTAAGGTTCTTGAATGGGACTACGCTTCTAATCCTGAGTCTCCCCCTGAGAGACGGCTTGAGTATATGCTCATGTATCAGATGAGTAGGATGTGTCGTGATAAAGGAGCTGTTAAGCACGATGACCGTATCGATGCTATGGCTCAAGGGTGTCAATACTTCATTGATGCTGTCGCTCAATCAGCACATCAAGCACAAGCTAGAAGGAAGAATGAAGAGTGGAATGCAATGATGACTGCCTTTGAAAATCACCCACATCTGGCTACTGATGCCCTTGTTTTAGGACACTCCTTCAGAAACATACAAGGAGGAGCTGAAACTAAAGTCTGGGACTGGGTTTAGAGCGAAAAAGAAGAGAAGAGGGACCCTTACGCTGGGAGAGTGGTGCCTTCCAGTGTGGATATGCGGTGATTAACCCCTTGCGAAATACGCGGGGGTTTCTTTCTCAGCACATCTAGAGGCCCTATGAGGGAGCGGAGCGACCGAATCCGATCTGGATAAAGGTTCTTCAAACACACACCAACACCAACAAACTTAATAGGCTGATAACGCTTCTCGGTACGAGGCCTGTTATTCTTCTATTACATACACATTCCACAAACAGTTAACCTTAACAACAACAATGAAAGTAATACCTTTTGAAGGTAATACACCTACCTGCAACTTCGAGTACTTCAGAGTCAGAGAAGGTCCTAACTACTTCGTCTCTTACTATAAGAACAGTAGTAGGCTGCACTATGACCCTAAAGAGTGCTGGCGTGTGTTAGGTGTGGCTAAATTCACTGACACAGGCAAAGCCCTTAAAGAATGGGCTGTGGAGATGTATGAAAGCAATCTTCCAAAACCAGAACTTGATATGGCTGCTATAGCTGCTCAAGGCTTCGGTCCTGAGGCTCACACCGATGAAGAGCCCAATGACAACACTAGAACAATTATCTAACTATGGATCATCTTGATGAGACTAGAGGTGCTCGGTTACAAGCTGCCCTAGAAGCCGCTCTAAAGGCTAAGAACCCTACTTTGGTTAGATCCATAAGGGCTGCTATGGAAGGACGTACTGTAGACCCTCTTGAGGGCCTCTCATTGCATCCTGAGGTAGATCATCTTTGGAGGTATCCAGGTTCGGAGTAATTTGACATAATTTTGTGAGGGGGTATCGCTTATGCGGTGGGGCTGGCTACCCCCCCGTGGCCCCCCGCTAAGTAAGAAATAGAGGCCCCCCTATGTATCAGATAGGAGCCCGGACTAGCCAGTTGAATCATGACATTAGCGGCCCTGACTAGCCCTGCTGATTGAGCGCGACGGCACGGGACTGGCACCGATCCGTGTCAATCAATCCACATCTGTTTCACATCATCATCCATCCTTAACTATCAACAACCAACCATGAGTATCATCAACAGATCATCTGATCATGACCCAGACTACGAACAGTTTGCTGAAGCAGCAGAGGACAATATCTACAGAGCTTACAACTTACTGATCGAAGATAAGCCACAAGCAACAGGTGATGCCCGCTCAATCGCTCAAGAGTGGTATACCCAGCCTGAACAATACACAGTGGCTTGGCAAGCCTTACTGCTCACAGCATCAGAACACTTAGAAGAACAATCAACAAAGGAGACCAACAACGATGAATGACTATGACTTGCTCGGGCTAATGGATACCCACAAGCAAATGAAGGCCCAAGGTATCAACGTGCCCAGCACATTCGCTGAGTTCTTAACAGGCATCCAACCAGTTGATGATGGTGAGAATATAGAGGTGCCACAGATAGGCCAAGGCAGTGGTACTTATAAGGAGGCTATTAAGGACGTCAAGGTAAGAGCCTCGACAGCAGACTTTGTGACCCATCAACTAGGCCAGGGAGCTGACAACGTGCCTGGTCTATCCATCTTCGGTAAGCAGCATCAAGGGAACCATAAGGAGGCAGCCGAGCACGGCAAGAGACTGAAGACTCGACAGGAGATAGGCTACGACTAGAGTGTGAATGATTGTTATAGGCCTGGTCACAGTGGCTAGGTCCTGTGTCTATACTAAAGGAGTTCCAAAGGAGACCAAGATGGCCAAGAAAATCTCAGTCATTCAAGCCCACAGCTACTGGAGAGCCACAGGAGGTACTCCTCACTCCATCTTCAATGAGGCCACCCGCAAGTATGATAAGTATGTTGAGTATGAGTCTGGCCAGAAGCTAGGTCCCTTCCTTACCCTCACTGCTTACAAGAAAGCAGCAGTTGATGCCTACATCCATACGTTCAGAGTGGTTCCTACTATGTAAACAATCACAACAGCAAGGCCCTAGACAGGGCTACGCTGGCTGTACACTGATCACATACCAAACAAGAGGACCAATCAAATGACCACACTAGAAGCCGCTGCTGAATATGGCCAGTTCACCCAAGCTGGAGCCACAGCCTTTCTTGAAGAGCATGGCCTGACCTGGGAAGAAGCAGAGGCAGACCTTGGAGACTCAGCCCTTGATGCCTATGAGCTAGCCCAATGGGTAGGCTATTGATTCTCTAAGGGGTCTACAAGGCCCCACAACCAACTATTCACCATCATCCTTCACAACCATGCCAACCCTCTACAGAGTCACCTTCAGAGACCTCACAGGCAAGGAAGAGACACTCCCTGTCTATAGCTCTTCAGCAGTCCAAGCAGTGGCAGACCTAGGTACCCTGGGATACAAGTTAAGGAAAGTTACAGCAGTCTTCCCAACAGTCTGACCTAGGCTGTACCATTGAGACATACCAAAGGAGGAAACAAGATGAGAACCTATTACGACGGCCCAACCCCCACAATGAACACAAGACTTGCTCTTGAGTTGGCTGATGAGCTGGGTCACTTCCCTACTTGGGAAGAGTACCAAGAGAGGAACATCAAGCCTACAGCTCCCTGGGTCAAGTGGTTTTTAGCTGCTCAAGCTCTGGGCCCTCTTGTTATTCTGCTCTTCATTTGATACAATTACTACATACCAAAGGAGGCCAATCATGTTCTGGCAAACCACTCAAGAGACACAAGCCCTAGCTGCTTTCCGTGCTGACCGTAGGCATAGGGAGGAACTACTGGCAGACCTCTCAGACTTCAGAGAAATCTTCTGGCATCATGAACTACCTGAAACCAAGGCTTGGGCCCTACAGATGATTAAGTCCATAGAGCATGAGCTTCATCAGCTAGAGGGTTGAACAAGCTACATGGTACAATTCATACATACCAAAGGAGAGACACCATGAACAGAACAGGTTGGAGAGAGGTAATCAGGCAGATGGCTCTGCTGTTTGCCTTCCTATTCATTGCTGCCAACCCTGCCTTAGGTCTCCTAGTTGTCCCTGCCCAATCGATAGGGGATGAGGAATGAGCCCACAGCATGGTACAATTCATACATACCAAAGGAGGGAACAAGATGACCAACACCGAGAGACAACAACAACAAGCCTACGCACAAGCTGTAGTCAGGGCTGAACTAAGTGAGCCCTTTGACTGGCTTGGCATCCCTGCCCTAATCAAGAGACTCCTCAACAACCACAACAACTGATCATCACCATCATAATTATGAAAAACACTGCCCTCCTCCTCACCCTCCTCACCATGTACTTCCTATTGGTGGGATCCATCATTGGAATCTTCCTAGTGATCCTTCTGTAAAGGTTTACAACTGACCAGCACCACATCCATCACCTGGGCTCCATACTGAAGGAGTCAAAGACACCCACCCAAGCAACCATCATGAAACTATTCCGCGTATACCTTGGCCTTGACACTAAAGGTCAGCTGACACTGGACCAAGCAAGAGAGACAGCACTAGGCCTTGCTTG
>JABJFP010000300.1 GCA_018662715.1 Methanobacteriota archaeon
ATGACCGTCTAATCGGTATGCGTACAACTGGTAATATTGTTATAAACAGCGGCACTAACTTAGACGCAAACAATATGCTTGTCATCTCAAATAGTGGCAAAGTAGGAATCAACGTTGAATATCCAGATCACGATTTAGATGTCGATGGCGCAATTGCAACCAAACAAGTACGTCATAGTGTTGTACCCACACTCAACCTAGACTTCGCTAATAGCAAAGAACTTGATTCACGCTTATCTTTTTATAGAAATAGTATGGGTAGCTACTATGACGAAGACGGTGTTGTAAAATACGCAGTTACTAACGAACCACGTTTTGATCATGACCCAGATACAAATGAGTGTTTAGGATTACTTGTCGAAAGGTCGATGACTAATCTAATCAGACGATCACAGAATATGACGCAAAGTTCAACTGGTGCTACTGGAGAATGGACAGTATCCGGCAGTGGCACCTATATAATTCCTAATGCTGGACTTGCTCCAGACGGAACTTACAGTGCGTCAAGAATACGATTTGCTAACGCTTCACACGTTGTTGCTCAAAACGTAGGATCTGGATTTACCGTAGGTGATACTGTTACTGCTAGTATGTGGGTAAAAGGTACAGCAGGACAGACGCTAAGATTTGCGGCTGGTGGGACAGACTTCGGAAACGAAACTCTTACTGGTGAGTGGCAAAGAGTTTCTGGTATTCGCACTTCTGTAAACATGACATTAAACATAAACACTTATAGTGGAGCTACAGCAAGAGATGTTTTGATTTGGGGCGTTCAACTAGAAGCAGGTAGTCTACTTACTTCATATGTTCCATCTCAAATACGTTTTAGTGATCGTACAAGTATAGCAACATACTACGATGAAAACGGAATAGTACGAACAGCTCCTCGAGGTGAAGCGAGATACGGATATAAATATGATGGACGTAGGTGGGTAAAAACAGGTCTAATAGTTGAGGGAGCAGGAACAAATATAGCAACATACTCAAGTAAATTAGATAGTGTTTGGGCTCCTAGTGGAGGTACAGTTGCATTAGATAGATCAGTCACAGCGCCTGATGGAACAGATAATGTATATGGATTTACTGCAAGTACTGCATCAGGCTCACATAATATTAGGCAAAGTCACGGCGGACTTACAGCAGGTAGTAAATACACAGTTTCTATTTGGATGAAAGCAAAAGGAAGTCAGGCACATGCAGGAATGTATGTGGGTGGACCTAACCACTCATGCGTTTTCTCAAATATAAACACAACTACTCCTAGCATTACTCAAGTGAGTGGACTCGAAAATCCAACAATTGTGTATCAGTCAAATGGTTGGCATAGAATAGAATTTACTACAGCCGCTGGTTCTGGAGGAAACGTAAATCCGATTTGGACACTACGTAGTTCATCAAGTGAGATATTTACTGGAGATGGCACTCAAGGAGTTTATCTTTGGGGATATCAGGTCGAGGCTGGCTCGCAAGCGACATCGTATATTTCAACACTTAGCCAATCACTATCAAGATCAATAGATGTCGTGATTAGTTATCAAACCTTTAGAGATAGCGATAAAGTAGAGATAATTGAAAAGGAAAGATTAGACTTCTACAATGAAGATGCTGGCACATTGTACTATGAGGCAAGATCGACTAAAGCGACAACTGATTTGGGCGGTGGTCGTATAGGATTTTCACACGACGGATCAAATAATGATAGATGGATGGTAAATATAAACAGTGCGACTTACGATGCGTATATTCAAGCAGATGGACAAACAACAGTGAATCTCACTGGTACAGCACCTGGTGTTGGAGTAATGCATAAGTCTGCGATTGCGGCAACAAAAAATGACGCCGCTGTATATCAAAACGGAGTATCAGAAGGTGTAGATTCGAGTGTGACTATGCCGAAAATAAATCAGTTTAGGTTATATAATCCTACGACTGATGATGATTTCTTGCAAGGACATTTCAAGAAAGTTTCATACTATCCAGCAAGACTACCTAACGTAGAATTACAAGCACTTACGGAGAATAACTGATGAGTAAACTAATTGGAAATAATCCTAATCAAGTGTCAAGTAATGCTGATTTAGGCTCAGCGGCTTTTCTGAATGCAGAAGAGTTTCTAAGCGCAAGAGGGTCAAGCTTATCTAAGATTAGTAACACTATTCAAGAGACAGCTACAGACGTATTCGTATATGATACCAGAAAAGATTCCGATGGTGGGGCATGGCGACATAGAACAAGCGAAACTTCTTGGTACAATGAAGAACTGAATACACATCAGCGTGGTAAAACTAAAAGATTTCCTTCTGTAGCAGTGTTAGTATTACATGATGGCGCAAATGGAGGACTCTCTATTCATGACGGAGATGACCCAACTCTTCCTCTCTGGATGAAGTTTGAGAATTATGGCACTTCATGGAATGATACGTTATTACCACTTGGTGGTGGAAGCGGATACTTAGAATGCGTTACAGCAATGAACGGAATTATTTTTGTTGGAACTATAGGCAATGCTTTAGGTCTAATGCAGTTTAGTTTTATAGAGGATATGAGTAGATCATATCTAAGTGCAAACTATGGAGGCATAGACACATTACCATTATCTAAAAGAAATAATTCTGGTCACACTTTCGCCTCTGGAAACACCAGTGGAGTTACAAACACTTTGCCAGCACTGTCTAGCAATAGAATTCAAGATGTAGCAGTATCAGTTTTAGAAGGTGCTCCTATCAATTCAGGCACAGGATTACCGGAACTAACTGTTGCAGTCGCAACTAAAGAAGGCATAAATATCATTCAAAATGATGGTACTCTAAATACGTTGAGGACAGAAACGAATGCTGGATATAACGCCACTAGAGACTTTTTGAATGTCAGCTTTGGTGAAAATGGTCGTTTAGCGTTCAATTCTTCTCAGCATGGATCAAGTACAGGTTATTATCAGAATGCAGTATTACTAAAAAACTCTGTTGACACTTATAGTAATTTTGCATCAGATTATTCGGCCGCTCCCGATAGTGTTCAGATAACTTGGGACGGAAATATTCAGACCACTACCACAATCAATCAGCAAACTCTACTAACCACTTGGGGAATTAGCTCAAATTCAAATGGGATACTGCCGTACTTTGCTGGAGACAATATAGCTTTTGGTACAAAACAAACTGGGTTAGGTCTCATTAGTACAGGCGTACTAGATGGGAAAAATGCATTAACATGTAGAATCGATACTGATTTCAATACTGGTTGGCTTCCAGAGCAGATTCAAGTATCTGCTTGCTCAGACGCTATAGCACAAAGTGGAATAGTGAATAGTCCCATATCAAACAGCAACTTTGCTACAAACGTAACTGGATGGACACACTATGCACATAATAGTCCTAGTCCATCAAGTGTGACCTTTAATAACGACCCTACTGATGGCGGAGAGTTGAGAATCACATCTAGTTCAGGTGGATACACTTGGGCTGGAACACAAGTAAACTTACATCCCAATACGAGATATGCGCTAACAGTTGATCTTAGAGCCACTGGCGGCACTACACTATTCTACGTTAGATGTGGCTTATCTAACAATGGAGATAATCCAACCTCAGGCGTAACATTTTCAATTCAATCAAACTCTAGTAATTGGGTTTATGGACCAAATACAATTATTTTCGACACAACAAACTTTCCTAGTATGCAACCAGGCAACTGGTTCTGGATAGGCGGAAGAAATGATCAGACTTTATTGGATATAGATGACGTATATATTCAAAGAATAGATGAACCCAGAACAAAAAACGGCACACCCTTTCTAATTTTCGGAGACGGTATCAGTAAAACTCCTGTTGCACCTGGAGCAGATTTAGTGGCGTATTCCGGATTCAATGCCGCTAGTTATCTAAGACAGCCGTATACAGGAGATTTGGAAGTTGGGACTGACTCGTTCACCACTATGGGTTGGTATAAGTGTACAAGTAGTAATGGTAGTTATCGTACATTAGTATATGCTAATACAGTTAGACCTGCCAGTGGTACTATATCTACTGGTCATGAAGGATGGCAAATACTTATAAACCCCGATAATCAAATATATTATTACATATATGGACCAACCAATGATGATGCAGTAACACACAGTAGTAGAACCAACGATGGTAATTGGCATTTTTTCTGTGCTGTGACTAATGCCAACAATAATCATCAACTATACGTTGACGGTAGATTGGTAGGCACAGCCACTCTTACAGTAGGCAATCTAAATAACTCTAAGAGATCGATTCAACTTGGGGCATACGGAGGAACGGGCAATAGTGACACGACTCAATCGTTTCCGTTTGAGGGAGGACATTTGTCTAATATTAGAATTGCAAAATCTGCAATCACCAAACAAGAAATCGAACAAATATATGAAGATGAAAAGAAGCTGTATCAACCGAACGCAAAAGCAACCCTCTATGGAACTTCGCCTACCGTTACAGCAATTGACTATGATAGTGATACTGGATTACTTCACGCTGGCACATCTCAAGGCAGATCGGTATTCAAAGGACTTCGTAGAGTTGATAACACAACAACTTCGGTTGACACAACAATTAGCGCCTCAAATGGCATGGTATTGGAGGACTAGATAATGGTAGTTAAAGTTTCTAAACCAGAAGTAAACATTCGTGAAAAAATAAATGAATTGGATTACGCACACGTTCCGTATGAAAAAATGCCTGCGGGCAGTGTAATTCAAACTAGAGCATATAAGCAAAATTCAGGATGGATCTCAACGACTAGTACCTCTGAAGTATTTACTGGAGTGGAATTTGCCATTTACCCAAAACGAAAGAATAGTTTGATTTTAGTCGAATTTCATTTTCCTATGACTCACACGTATTCAGATACCATGATTCCTACACTCAGAAGACAAGTTGATGGCGAGACTCAAATAAACTTCAACACAACTTCTTATCACAATGGATACATACAAGGTGCCACAACATCAGCATATCAGTCTATTATGATGACTGAACACGATTATCCAGATACGACAAATAGGGTAAATTATGAAGTTTACTTCAGCTCTGCTGGCGGCGGTCAAGTTCATTTAGCGCACAATGGATCGGCATATAGACTAAAACTTACGGAGATAGCACAATGATCAATTATAAAATATTAGCTATTCAAAGTCTAGTGCCTAATGCAATAGTAACTATTTTAGGTGATAAAGTTGTGTGGCATGATGAACGAACTCAACCAACACAGGAAGAGATTGTCCAAAAGATTGCAGAGATAGAGTACACAGAAGAAGTAGAAGCTTATAAAGCAGTAAGAGCCGAAGCATACCCTGTTATGTCTGAACAACTAGACAAGATTTTCCATGAAGGTATCGATGCATGGAAAGCAGAGATTCAAACAATCAAAGATGCTCATCCTAAAGCTGTTATAGACAATGATACACTAAACAGTAGAAAGAGTCAAGCATTATTTGATTATCAGTTGCAGGAATACACTAAAGCGCAAACACGACTTTCTCAATACATTGTTGCAGATGGTCGTGAGGAAGAGACTGAAGAAGTAGTTGTCAGACAAGAGTATAATGAAGAGACTGAAGAATTAGTTGACATTATGGAAACACGTATTATCACTTCTACTGTCGATCCAGTTGTTGCTACAATCACAAGCACTGTTTATTCTGGCGATATAGATGCAGACCCTACAGAGGAAACTATTGAAAATCCTCTCATCACACAAGATAACGCCGAACGTGCAGACGCACAAGCTATCGTAGACGCAACACCTTCGGCTGTTGTGGACGCTTACAACGCTTTATAAATAGTTATAGTAATCTAACTATGGGAATTAGAAATGGCACAGCCGACTACAAGAACAGAATTTACAGAATGGTGCTTACGAAAGTTAGGTAAACCAGTCATTGAGATTAATGTCGATCAAGATCAAGCACAGGATCGAATTGATGAGGCTTTGTCATATTACTGGGATTATCACTTTGATGGAAGCGAAAGAACGTTTTTCAAGCATCAAATCACAGCAGACGATAAAACGAATCAGTACATAACTGTGCCTGAAAACGTTATTGGAGTTATTAATCTATTTCCAGTAGGATCAAGCATCACTGCAAGTACAGGTATGTTTAATGTTCAGTACCAATTTGTATTGAATAACATACATGACATGGTCAATTATAACTTAACTAACTACTTCATGTCAATGCAAAACTTGCAATTTATGGAAGAAATATTAGTTGGTATGCAACCGATTCGATATAACAGACACATCAACAGACTTTTCATTGACACAGACTGGGATAGACTGGTAGTAGGAGAATATGTCGTAGCAGAATGTTATAGAGTTGTTGATCCTACAGTATATGCAGATGTTTACAAAGATCGTTGGTTGCAAAACTATGCGACTGCGAAGATCAAGTTTCAATGGGGTAGCAATCTGACTAAATTTAACGGCATGACGTTGCCAGGAAACATTCAGTTCAGCGGAGAACAGATTTTAAATGACGCACGTGATGAGATAGCGAAGTTAGAAGAAGAAATGATCTCTTCATACTCTCTTCCTGTCACTGACATGATAGGGTAGAAACTGTGGCTAAAAATTACTATTTCGAAAACTACGAGAACTCGATGGAGCAGACGCTTATCGAAGATTTGGTCGTGGAATCAATTAAGATATACGGAATAGACACTATGTATTTGCCTAGAACTCTAGGCGCTAAAGACGATCTATTAAATGAAGACGATCTAGGCACATATAATGATGCATACGAAGCTGAAATGTACGTTAAGAATGTTGACGGATTTGAAGGAGAAGGAGACTTTCTTTCTAAGTTCGGACTACAGATAAGAGATTCTATTACACTTACTATAGCGATGCGTACATATGAAACTGAAGTTGGAGTTCATACTGAGATTAACAGACCACGTGAAGGCGATATCATATATCTTCCTTTGAATAAAAAGATGTTTGTTATTCAGCACGTAGAGCATGAAGCCATATTTTACCAAATTGGATCGCTACAGACATATGATCTGAGATGTGAGTTGTATGAATACAGCGGCGAAAGATTCAGCACTGGATATCCATATTTAGATGATAGGTTCAAAGATGAAAACTTGTTTATCGATAGCGGCGGAACAACATTTAATGTAGAAGTTAGAAACAGTGTATTCCACATGGTAGATAGTGATAAGCGAGGCGATCTCATAAGCACTCCTAAGCTTGAAGCTAACGTAGATGAGAAGATTATATTTGATCAGTCTCATAGTTCTAACACTGGTTGGCCGTTGAGAATTTACACAACAACTTCACCAAATAGCGGCACAGAAATTACAGCAGGAGTAGTCGTAACTGGTACACCTGGAAATGTTGGAGCTAATGTTACTTGGACTCCAGCTACAACGGGCACATACTATTACATCAATCCGACTACGATTGGAATGGGAGAAACTGTTACAGTAGCGGCAAGTAAATTACAAAGCGTAGAGCTATTCGATTCTATTGCTGATAACACGACTATTGAGTCATTCGCCGATAACATTGTCGATTTCAGTCAGAATAACCCATTTGGGGAGGATAACTTCTAATGTTTGGACAACACTTTTATAACGAATCAACGAGAAGATATGTCGCAGTTTTTGGCACACTATTCAACGATATTCAAGTAGGTCGTAGTGATAACGCAGGCGTTGAGATTCAACGTATGACTGTTCCTATTAACTATGCTCCTATGCAAAAGTTACTTGCTAGATTAGAGGGAGATCCTAATTTAGATAAGCCCGCAATTACTTTGCCTCGCATGTCATTTGAGATTATGGGAATGAACTATAATCCTACACGTAAAGTAGGATCTTTAGTGAGACAGACTAAATCTATTACGTCAGACGATAATCAGCTATTGAATCTATATAGTCCAGCTCCTTACGATATCGACTTTCAGTTGAATATAATGACGAAGTACACAGAAGATGGCACTAAGATTTTAGAACAGATTCTACCTTACTTTAAGCCTGACGTTACAGTTAGTGTTAAGATGATCGATTCTATG
>JABJFP010000261.1 GCA_018662715.1 Methanobacteriota archaeon
GTGTCGTTGCTTTGGACCAAGATGTCACAGTAGAGGTTTCTGACATCGTTGCGGACTATTCCAGTATGGGTGACATGACGGTTTTAGAAGGCGAAGTCTTGCCAGCAAATACCCAATTAAATGTCACTATAGACCATTTCTTTACCAATTCTGGCCTTCGACTGTTGGGAGGTGTCATCCAAGTGCGGCTGCATACTGATGTGGAAACATACGACCTTGATTCACAAAACCAACGCATCTGGAGCAATTCTTCAACACAATGGTTTTCGTTGAGTTCCGGTGAAATAAAGAATGCACTTCTCAACTTGCCAGAGGGGATTTCAGGTGAGGTTGACTTCTGGCTGGAGGCAAGAACGAGTGAAGATTGGAATCTTCTCTTTAACACCCAGCCGTCCGAATTTATGCTTAATGGAGAGGGGCCAACTCTGCTCAGCGTATCACCATCTCATGACGCATATGTTAACGAAGAAGATCAACGTGTCGTCTCATTTAATTTCCATGATGTCGGTGGTTTCTCAACGGAATATTTGGAGGCATTTGTTTGGATTGAAGCACGGGATGACGGGGATTCAAGCTCACCTGCGGATGGTATTGCACAACGAGATGAATACAAAGCGGCCACGCTTTATATTGACCAAAATACCAACCTTTGGACAATAAATTTGTCAGTCAACGATTCCATAAATGACGACCATCAATGGGTGCGAGTTTTGCTGGAGGGTACGGATGTTGCTGGATTCGCCCTCCCTGAATCAACACCTGATGTAGGCCATATTCGCTGGGAATCGAGAACCCCTCAAACTTCAAGCATCGAGGAATTTGAACACCTCGGGAACCTCATGGCGCAAAACATTACTCGCATTGAGCCATCGAGAGACTTTGGATGGAAATTGGTCACCTTTGACCCGAACGGCATCAATGACATTTCAGAGATTCGAATTCAACTTGGTAATGACAGTCAGTTGGGACTTAAGTACACCGTTTCAACCAACATTTGTGCTTCCTTTGATGAACGACTCATTGTTGATACGAGCCGCTGCGTAGCAGAGGTAATAGATGGCCGACTCCACTTGGAAGTCTGGGCAATTGCTGATTGGAGTTTGGGCCCGTCAGGCCTTGACGATGGGGCTGTTGAGGTGAAGGTCATCGACCAAGATGGCGTCATGACAACCTCGCTCGCAAATCGATGGAGTCTTCAGCGAAACCTCGTAGTTGAGGTTACATCAATCGTAGACCAGGATGGTCCTGTGACTCAGTTGATTGTAGCAGATAGTTCGGTAATGGCAGGTGATCACCTCAACCTTACAGGATACATCGACCATCTGTTGAGCGGTACACCTTATGACGGCGTGCTCAATCTCCAGTGGAGAGGAAAAATTCTCGGTGAATTATGGCGCGGTGGAACGGCAGTTACAGTGGAACAAGGTCAACTGACCTACTCCATCCCAACACCGACGAAAACTGGACTTGTAAAAGAATTAGAAATCTCTCTTTGGGATCCCTTGGGACTTGAAAAGGTAGCATCGGTTGACATCCCTGAATTCATGCTTGATGGAGAGGCTCCTGAACTGTTGAGTTCAAACATGGCTTCTGTAGTTTCTCGGTTCCATCTGGAGTCGGTTGATATCGGAGTGAACGTGCGAGAAGGACAGGGTTGGAGCGCTCCTTTGACGTTGACATGTCAAGTTCGCTCCTTAGATGTTGAATGGGATGCAGTGACTTTGAATCGTAATTACACGACGGTCTTCGATGGAAATACGATGTTCAGTTTCACCTTTGATTTCAGTGAATTGGGCGACCCTTCAACCCTACCACCTCAAGCCTCTCTGGCGTGTTGGGCAGAGGGTTCTGATGACTCGGGATGGAGTCTTGTATCCGCTGGCGGAAATTCAGACCTTGACCCTTGGTTGATTACGAACTTGAACAGTATCGGACCGGACCTCACCTTGGAAGCCGTTGAGATGAGTTCTGAAATAGTAGAAGGGGAAACAGTGAGGCTATCATTCAGCGTCGTCAATGCTGGAGAGTCTTTACCGATTCCATTCAACGCCAGTATTGAGATTGTACAGGGTGA
>JABJFP010000262.1 GCA_018662715.1 Methanobacteriota archaeon
GTGTGAGCGCCTTCTAGAGGGCCAAGAGGAATAATTCGGAACGTGTTGATGTTCTGATGGGACCAGAAGTAGTGGGCCTTGATGTGATGCCAGTGGCATGTGTCGCGAACACCAGGTTGGTCAATCATCCGTTCAACAAATGCCTGAAGGTTTGGGTAATCGATGATTCTACGCAAATTACACTTGAAATGAACCACGTAGACCAAATCAAACCGTGCAAGTGTTGTGAAGAGACAAATGTCCGCCTCAGTGAGTTGACCGGTTCCATCTCCGACCAACCAATTTCTTCCATCGAGGTGGACTTCCAACTCATCCAAGCGGGCAAAAAGCGCCGTGACCGCTTCATCGTAAGCCGATTGCGTTCTTGCGAAGCCTGATTTGTAAACGCCGTTGTTGACCGCTTCGTAGTTTGAATCGATCATGGCGTCAATCTCTTCACGCAGTTCACTTGGTGAAAGTGTCGTTCCATTCCCCATGCCTGCCTCGGAAAACGCATCAAACATCCGAACAATTTCACGACTTTCGTTGTTGACAATGGTGTTGTGTTGGCGGTCCCAAAGCACAGGAACTGTCCCGATACGTCGACTTTCGTTCCAGCCAGAAAATGCACGGTTGTAAACTCCCTCAAGGTGCTCTTCACCGTTGACCGTGTCTGCAGTTGCTCCTTCCTCTTCAGGATTGAACGACCAAGAACCATTTTGGTTCATACGCCAATCCACGACATCAACACTGATGTCATTCTCTAAGCCAAGCAATGTTCGGGTGATGAGCGTCCGATGTGCCCACGGGCAAGCATGAGATACGTAGAGGTGGTAGCGCCCCGATTCAACATCAAAGGTACTGTCTTTCTTTATGTGGTCGCGAAATTCACTTGATTTACGGACAAACTTCCCCGAATCAAAGGCTTCAGTCCACGCACCTGCTTGTTCATCTGTTGGCTTCATGCAACTCCCAACTCCCCGTGTCTAATGACCCAAGCGGTTTCTCCAGTGATACTTCACTGTTGGATGATACAAAATCAAGCAATGGCCTGAATTTCGTCATCGTGCTTTGCCAGCAGGTTTCGCAGTTTGACCTTCATTGATGGAGTGAGCATCTCGTTATCGGTTGTCCACTCTTCAGAGTCAAGAATGAGTGTACGAGCAACTTCGTATCCTTTCCAATCAGGAGCGACCATGTTGTTTTTCTTGAGGTCATTCAAGAGGAATTCACGGACCTTGGGGTCTGCACAAACTGCTGCATCATCATCAGAGGCTGCGATGCCTGCCTTCTTGAGAGCCGCACGAAGGGCGCTCATGTTAGGGTGAGCAACGAGGTAGGTGTTGAGCATGTTTCGTCCGTCAAGAACACATTGTTCGATGAGCGGGTTGAGCTTGACCGTTTCTTCAAGAGAAGACGGAGATACATACTTTCCATTCTCCAACTTGAATTGGGACTTAACTCGGCCGGTAATGCTGAGGTACCCGTCAGTGAGTTTGCCGAGGTCTCCTGTGCGGAAGGTTCCAGGTTCAATGATGACTTCTTTTGTAGCCTCTTCATTGTTCCAGTAGCCCATCATGACGTTCGGTCCGGTGACGATAATTTCGCCTTCATCAGGTCGTGCTGGGTCGTCCCATGCGTCGGTGTCAATGGTCACGGTTACCCCGTTAGCAACACGGCCAACGGTGTTGAGTTTGCTTGTTCCTGGGCCAGACCAGCCGTTGGCTGATACAAGAGGAGAGGTTTCGGTAAGCCCGTATCCCTCATAACAACTGAATCCAACTTGCTGAATGAATGCCGCAACATCAGGGGAGAGGGCTGCAGCACCCGACATACAGAATCGGATGTTGCCACCAAATCGGGCTCGGACCTTGGACCAAACAAGTTTGTCCCAAAGTTTGTCAAAGAACTTGGTTGGAGCGACAGCGTCGCATTGAACGCCAGCCTTGGCAATTCGCTTGGCAGAGGCTTTTTGAGCCTTGTTAACGAAGACCTTCTTCAGTCCAGTTGCACTTGCAAATTGAGCGTTCACACGGTCGTAAAACTTGTTCCAAACACGAGGAACGGCCAACAGAACGGCAGGCTTGATCTCAATACACTCGTCAGCAATTCGTGTCAAGTCCGAAATCAAGTTGATGTGAACACCACAGCGAATCATCCAGTGCAAATCAAAGGTTGAACCA
>JABJFP010000328.1 GCA_018662715.1 Methanobacteriota archaeon
CCACAAAGGCTCTACGGCTCACATAGCCTAGAAGCATGGGGCTATAGATTGAAATGCTTTAAGGGAGACTTCGCTAAGAACACCAGCAATGACTGGTCTACTTACACTCCTGAGATGCTTGACTATTGCATCCAAGATACAAAGGTAACAGTAAAGCTATACGAACTATTGCAAAGGAGAATGAATGACTATTCCTAAGAAATCAGATCCGCTTACTTCAGAAGAAATGACAGAAGCGGCGGAAGTATTTTTTCCGCTGTTTAATATTGTTCACTCACGTATGCCTGACGGCGCTACTACAGAAGATTGCCTGAAAGTTATGGAATCTGTAGCAAAGCTTGGTCACAAAAACCGAGCAGACAGGGCGGCCAAAGAAAAAGAACTCTCATTCGGATTTAATCAAAACAAAAAAGATGATGCCTGATTACGTTGCTTTAGAAATGCGGATGGCCGAGCTTATGGCTCAGCAAGAAGCGAGTGGATTTAGATTCGATACAGACGCAGCCGTTCGAGTACGTACTGAATTGCAGCAAGAGTTTGTTGACCTTACAAACAAGATCAAATCTATTTATCTATATGTACCAGGTAAGGTGTTTACACCTAAGCGTGCAGATAAAAAGAAAGGCTATGTAGCTGGTGCTCCAATGACTCGGCTGACTGACTTCAATCCAACGTCACGCCAGAACATTGCATGGGCATTACAGACTTTCCGTGGTGCGCGATTTACCAAGGTTACTGAAACTGGTAAACCTAAAGTTGATGAGGCGACCATCTCTGAAGTCAAAGATATTGCCTTGTCTGCTGGTAATCAGCAGCTGCATGACGAATGTGAGATGTTTATCCGTTTGTTGACACTGCAGAAGTGGCTGGGTCAGCTGTCCGAGGGAACCAACTCTTGGTTCAACTCTATTGAGGGGGATAGCTGTATCCATCACAGCTGCATCCTTGCTACTCAAACATCTAGAAATGTGCATCGGGGTCCCAACTTGGGGCAAGTGGTTAGTGCACCGTGGGCACGTGAACTATTTGTTCCACACCCTGGTCATGTAATGGTGGGAGCTGACCTTGAGGGCCTGGAATTAAGACTGTTAGGACACTACCTGGCCGCCTTCGATTCGGGGGCATTCGCAGAGGTTGTCGTTAACGGTGACATTCACCAGCAGAACGCCGACCGTGTGGGATGCACAAGATCGCAGGTTAAGTCGCTGACGTATGGGTTCATATATGGGGCGGGCGATCAAAAGCTTGGTCACATCTTGCATCCAGAGCTATCTGACGCACAAAAGAAACAACTAGGTCAAGAGCTGCGACGAAAATTCCTTGACGCTATTCCTGGATTAGAGCCATTAATCGATGCTGTCAAACTTAAAGTGCGCTCAACTGGTCGCCTTAAAGGTCTTGATGGGCGTCCTATTTTCTGTCGCGCTGAACATAGTTCCCCGAATTTTTTACTCCAGTCAGCCGGAGCAATTATTAGCAAGCGGTGGGTAGTGATTGGACAGCAAATGATTGACGATGCAGGGCTTACCTATGACCGTGACTACACTCGCTGTGCCTATGTACACGACGAAGTCCAAATGTCAGTGGTACCTGCAGAGGTTGATCGCATGAAACGATTGTTAGAAGCAGCAGCACCTGAGGCTGGTAAGTACTACAACCTGCGCGTACCAATGGCTGCATCTGCTGACCATGGTTCTTCATGGCAAGAGACCCATTAAGTAATACTTTTGGTTAGACTATTACCAGTAATATATATAAACTATGGATAGTAAACATATGAAAGGCGCCGCATCTGAACTTAAAGCGCAGATGTGGTTTTTAGAAAATGGATATCAAGTATTTCAACCCGTAGTTCAACAAGGCATTGCTGACTTTGTTGCTTATAAAGACGATGAGTTCAGCAAAGTGCAAGTTAAAACTGCATACACAATGGATAGTGGTGATTACAACTATCTACTCGTAAGACTAGGCAGAAGTCAGCAGACTAGAGAAGGTCCTAAAACTAGAACCTATGACCCATCCGACCCTGACGATTGCTTTGATATCCTCTTTGTTGTATATGAAGACCAGCTATGGTTTGTCCCTAACAAAGATATACCTGAAGGTAAGAAGACTATTTATTTCAACGGCTCTGGCAGAGCTGGATGGAACTCTGATGCTTACCTAGTAAAGCACTAGATATAATAATATCTATGGATGAACCTTCAGTCTCATGTGTATTTGATGAGCGTGCTATTCGTGCGCTCCATTCAGCTGTGTCATATACATTAGAAAATTGGACTGGTCAAGGAGAAATGGATCAAGAAGAACTTTTCTGTCTTAAGCCATTTCTTCAAGGAGCTATATTTGAATTCGACTTTGGACGTTCATCTAAATAATATAAACATAAAGACAGTAAAATAGTGATATTAGATGCATTATCATCATGGGTTTTTTTGATGGCTTGAAGCGAGCCTACGGTCAGGCAGATAAACATGCTTTTTTGGGAATACTTCCTGGTGGTGCACAAGTCAATTCAAAACTTGGTGGCTATGCTCTTGCAGCACAAGAAGCTATCCCAGCTATTACTCAGGGGGCTCTTCATTTAGGAGATCGTACTGATCGTCATGTCGATAAACGTATGACAGATGCATTAATTGAGGCTGAAGCTACTGCTAGAGCTAGAGGATCTGATGTCACTCAATATAAAGACTATCCCGATACTCCAGGTGGAGTTGGTGCAGCGCATGTATTTGGCGATGTCTCTATGAGCGGGTTTAAACGCGATGCTGCAGGAAAAGTTATAGGCATTAAGCCCCATAAATATGATACTGATAAATCTGTTGCTGAACTTCAAGCTGAAATTCTTGCAGGTGGACCTTTATATAAGCCTGCAGAATTAGCACTTGCTGCTGTTCAAGACCACGGCATGACTTCACATGATCTTGATTTTGTAAATAAAACTAAACCGATCCCTTCTCCAACTACATCTAAACCAGTCGTTCCTATTATTCCCCGTACTCAACCAACTGCTCCCCCTGTCATCACAGAAGCTGCACCACGTCCTGCTGGCGTAGCTTTAGCTGAAAGACCTGAGTTAACTACATTAGGCCCGTTAACTGGGTATTCAGTAAAAGCAGGGGATACGCTTACAGCAATTGCTGCGGCTAACAATACAACCATTGAGGATATTGCACGTAAAAATAAAATTGATAACGTTGATTTGATTAATATTGGTCAAAAATTAATCTTTTAATATTTACTGTCCTTGCTGGAATTTGTAAGGGCTAAAGTTAAAGTTCATTTTACTAGACTTACTTCTAGAAGCATATGGACTTTGGGATGCATTCCCCATTTGTTCCTGCCAGCCTTGGTACTGTGGCCCTATACTTTGTTGAACATTAGGCATCTCAAAATTACTGGCAGCCATAGGCGGAGCCTCAAAGTCTGACTGACTACTACCGTAATTATCAAAACTTTGCTGGCCACCTTGGTCGCTTACACCATTAGCTTGTAGCTGCTGGTTAACTTGACCGTACTCAACATCGTTGTCTTGTTCATACTGTCTGTTGTAAGCGTATTGGTCAGCACCAAGCCCTACTTCGCCTCCGTAGCCAGCGTTACCTGTACTCTTATGACTTGAGTTAACAGCATCATGCTCATACTCAGGAATGTAATTACCAAGCTCAGTAATACGAGCAATACGCCCAGTTAATTTGCGCCCGTTTAAGTTATCTAAAGCGCCGGGCTTCCAAAGCATATCGCCTTGTTTATATCCCGCATCTTTTAACATATCATTTGCTTGCCACTGTGGTTTAGTTGAGTCGTAACTTAAGTAACCATCTTTATCGAAACTTGCATTATCCGGAGTCATATTCGACATGCCAGAATTTGGATTAGCCGCTTTATACTTCTCGTACATCTCTTTAGATCTAGTATTATACGCACCGCTCTCCATTTCATAACCAGCGGCGGTTGTGAATGTTGCATTAGGGTCTATCCCTCCACTAGGAGCAACTGTTGGATTATTTCTATTTACTTGAGCAGTTTTTCTGGCAACCGCTTTTGCTCCAGTCTTACCTTGTTTAAAATCGCTAAGGCTTACACCAGCAGCTTTTGCACCTGCCCTCCGATCTTTAACGCTCATTTGAGCAGCTGCTTTAGCTTGCTGCCTAGCTGGTGCTGGGCTTGATGAAGGACCCCGTGATGGACTGCGTGAAGGACTTGGTGAAGAATTGCGTGATGGACTCCGTGAAGGACTCCGTGACGGCTTAGGTGATGACTTAGGTGATGAGCCTCCCCTTCTCCCACCGCCTTTACTTCCACCTCTATTCTTCTTGCCCATCTATCTAATACTTAATCTCTTATTATTATATTAAATTTATTAGACTAATTATGCACCTGAAGAAGAGCAGCGTCAGGGTGCACTTTAGGTTTCAGAGATTTCTGCTGCTTCTCTCTGAGTAATTACTCTTCCCTGCGCTTTGTGGGGAAGTCCCTGTTAAACTATAGATACGTTCATCTCCTTACATAAGGAGACGCAAGTACCGCAAGAATGGCGGGAAGGAACGGGAAACTACACCTCACTATGGAGTTTCCAATGACCCAATTACAAGCACGTGCCGTCGAAAATGCTCGCAAAGAGTACCGTCGTGCACAGAATGAGCTGCGTGTTCATCGTCTTTCTGAGACACGCTATCGTGGTATCCCAACTATTAAAGCTACTGCTTCAAAAGAACGCCATGGTTGTTTTACATACCGTGGTGTA
>JABJFP010000263.1 GCA_018662715.1 Methanobacteriota archaeon
AATACGACAGCATCAAGTTTCTCAAGAGGCAATGCTTCAGGTGCTGTAAAGTAAGGCATAGGGTCTGTATCCGATGCGATGTTCACCCCGACATCAATCATGATCCGGGATTCATTGGTGGTTACGAAGTGACATGCCCGTCCAACTTCACGGTACGACCCGAGTGCTGTTACTCGGGCCCAAGTTGCTCCAGGGCGAGAGGGCCGGTGGATATTAAGTCCAAAATCCTTCAAGAGTTTACGTCGCTCTTCTGCTTTCTCTTGTCGGTAACCTCGGATGTCGTGAACCGTCTTTGAGAACAAAGGCGGCGTTCGCTCTACCTTAACAGACCAGCCGGTTTCATCACGTACCTTACGAGTATTTTCTCCTCGCCGACCTACTGCAGTACCTGGGTTCTTGCATTGAATGATGACCTCTCGGTAACATCCATCGAAATACATTTCAGTGATTTCAGATTCCTCTGGAATAAGTGTTTCAATAATCTCTTTTGCATCATCAATATCCATAATTGCGTCAACTGGAGAACGAAGTACAATCTTTCTTTTGATTCGCTTGGCAATCTTTCCAATAAGGCCGTCTCTTCCTCCGAATTTGTCCATTTCGGTGGTGATGATGGCGATGTTGCCCGCTTCAAGGTCCACGGTGTAGTCGATTGCTTTTGGAACAATCTTAGCAATTTCATCTTTCAGTTCTTTGTAGGTCATTTGCATAGTATCTACCTCAATCCTGCGTTATCACACGACCTGTGACATGCCCAAAGGGCGAATGCGGATAATCCGCAGGAATAGGATGAGGCTCACTTGAGGAGCTTTGCTATGTCTTCTTGAGAGACTTGTTGGTAGCCAGATGCGGGCGTGATTACTGCCAAGTCCATGCCGTTTCCGGAGGCTGCATCACGTTGGCCTGATGCATAGAGGGCGCGGGCCGCTAGTTTTAACGCATCCGCTTGAGACATACCTTCGCTAAATCCATCTTCAAGCACACCGTACATGTAAGGAGAACCTGAACCTGTAGCGCAGTAAGCATCAGGAATAGAACCACCAGCAGAATCGATAGAGTACACGTGGCCACCGTCTGCGTCAACGCCGACAATAAGCAACTGAACCCAATGAGGACGTCCTGAGAGGATGTTAGCGGTGAGTGTTGCGGCTCCTTTGACAGTCATGGGTTGTTGACGACGAAGTTCAAACAAAGCGACCTCGGCGGTGAGTGTTCGGGAGAGGGATTGAGCGTGTCCGACAAGCCCAGCGGTAGTCAGGGCAAGATTGTCTCCAATTTTGAACAGCTTTTGCACGCTTTTGTTTGCGATGAAGTGCCCCATTGTGGCTCGATGATCTGCTCCAACAACTACACCTCCTTTGAAAGTGATTCCTAAGGTACTTGTTCCGGTTTTGAGGACGCCTTGTTGTTCGGTCATGATTTTCCCTTCCGTTGACACTCTTTGAACCTTGAGGCTCAAGATTACGGTGGACGATGTCCCTTATGAAGGTCACGAAATGTCGGAGCCGAGGTACAAACACCGATATTGGCCACTATGACAAGAATCAAGGGGAGTGTTGATGAAGCCCCGCCGTCTTGCTTTGGTTGTGCGAAGAAAAAAGGCAAAGGTTCCCGACGAGGCTCAATCTTCGTTGGACCGATTTTCGGGAGCCCCTGATGAGGCGCCGATTCGCAGTTCTGCGGATGATGCCATTGTCCCAGCGATGCCGGATTTGGATTTGCTCGAACAGGCAGAGACCAAACTTTCGAATCCTCATCATGATGAAGACATCTCAGGTAACGATGAACTGCGAAGGTTCCGAATGCCAAGTTCTGAGCATGAAGCCGTGTCAAGGCCTCCGACATCATCAATGACTTTCCATGACTTAGACCTCATGTATCCAAACGCACCGGTACCCGTCAAGGAAGACGGAATGGTAATGCACAATGCAACACTTCACGACCTCACAGGATGCCATCAACTCATGGATTGGGTTGCTGAGGGACACGGATGTATCGTTGAGATGAAACGGCTGATCAAACGTAAAACTGAGTTTACACAAGCATTGAACAGTCTTCACACTTTCATTGAAGGGGACCTACAGGGTCAAATCATCCAGATGACCGAAACACGATTGATGCTTCTGCCCGAGGGATGCCGAGGACTGAAGGGTACGGAAATGGAAGGGTTTGCCGTTGGCAGAAGTGAATTCACGGACGTGAACTGATGGACGAGCAAGACATTGACATTCCATGCCCGATTTGCATGGTAAGCGGCAACGTCAAGATGATCGCTCATGTAGACGAAATCCCTTACTTCGGTGAACATACCCAAGTAACGGTCCAATGCCACGCATGTGGCTGGAGGCAAACAGACTTCATCCCTGCCGAAGGAAAAAAACCCGGAGGATGTTCTTTGTTTGTGAATTCATCTGAACTGCTCAGTGCCCGTGTCGTGCGCTCCTCATCATGCACTGTCCGCATTCCAGAACTTGACCTACAGGTAAACCCTGGTGGAAACTCAACTGGGTATGTATCAAACATTGAGGGTGTTTTGAATCGCTTTATTGACGTCATCAACTTGGTCAAGCGGGGCCATGAAACGGAAATCCTGCGAACAGAAGATGAGGCGAATCGCTTGGAACTCATGGATGAAATGGGTTCATTGAACATGATGCTATCACGACTTGAAGGACTTAAGGAGGACCAAATTGATGAACCGATTACAATGGTATTGTTGGACCCACATGGTCATTCAATGATTCTTCACCCGGACACGGTCGATAGAGAACTTACGGAAGAGGAGCTCTCCGAGTTACCAGTTGGACCTGACCCTGCTGTATTTTCATCCGAAGAATTGGATTAAAGCGAATCTGATGCAAGGAAATCCGTTACTAAATGTGCAGTCTGGTCTCGCATTTCATGGAGGTTAGACATCCATTCTGTTGCACGGTCAATGCAAAGTTGCTTCATTTCCCCTGCAAGGATTTTGCCGGCA
>JABJFP010000264.1 GCA_018662715.1 Methanobacteriota archaeon
GTGTACACCTACAGGTCAGGAGCCCACTCATCTTCGGATGACCCCTCAGCATACAGACCTCAGAACGAAGCAGAATGTTGGCCTGGTGGCGACCCGGTAGAACGGCTTCGAGCCCACCTTGTCAAAATTGGCGAGTGGGATGATGAAAAGAACACCGCACTCGCTGAAAAAATTGACGCAGAGGTCATGGCTGCATACAAGGAGGCATGCGAATTTGGAGACCTTGCAACAGGACCATATCCTCCCGCATCAACAATTTTCACAGAGGTTTACGAAACGGTCCCCTGGCACATTCAAGAGCAACGAGAGGAATTGGGGAAGTGAGGTGTTAGCATGGCAAAAATGAACATGATTGCAGCCTTAAACTCTGCATTGAAGCACCAATTACAAAGCAACCCTAATGTGGTTATCTTTGGAGAAGACGTTGGCTATTTCGGAGGAGTGTTCCGAGTGACAGCAGGCCTTCAGGAAGAATTTGGCCACCACCGAGTCTTTGATTCACCTCTCGCAGAAGGCGGAATTGCAGCCATTGCAATGGGAATGGGCCTGAACGGGCTACGTCCAGTTGCAGAAATTCAATTCGCCGACTACATCTTCCCTGCATATGACCAAATTGTCAATGAAATCGCCAAACTCAGGCATCGCTCTGGGGGAGAATTCACCAGCCCTGTCACGTTCAGAACGCCGGCAGGTGGAGGGATCAAAGGAGGACACCATCACTCACAGTCTCCTGAAGCACAATTTACGCACACCCCAGGTCTCAAAGTAGTATATTGCTCAAACCCTCGTAACGCAAAGGGACTTTTGACAAGTGCAATCGAATGTAACGACCCGGTTATCTTCTTTGAACCGAAGCGATGCTATCGTGGCCCGTTCTATGGAGACCCGCACAATGTTCCTACATGGAATGACCATCCGGAAGGCGAAGTCCCTGAAGAGTACTATTCAATCCCGCTAGAACAAGCCAATATCGTTCGAGAAGGCGCTGCTTGCACCGTGATTGCCTGGGGCGCAATGGTCCATGTGAGCGAACAGGCGATCAAAAACTCAGGTATCGATTGTGAACTCATAGACTTGCAGACCTTAGTCCCGTGGGACCGAGATACTGTCGTCAATTCAGTGAAGAAGACTGGACGCTGTGTTATCGTTCATGAGGCACCAAAGACCAGTGGATTTGGAGCTGAGATGAGCGCTTCGATTCAAGAGCGTTGCTTCTATCATCTCGAAGCCCCTATTCAGAGAGTAACTGGCTGGGACACACCGTTCCCGCACACGACAGAATGGGATTACCTTCCAAGTCCGTCAAGGATTGCTGAAGCCATAAAGAAAACACAGGAGGAATAAACATGGGAACATTTGAATTTAAACTACCAGATATCGGAGAAGGCGTCGTTGAAGGGGAAATCGTAGAATGGCTGGTCGCAGTTGGTGACAGCATCAAGGAAGACGACCCAATTCTCTCAGTGATGACAGACAAAGCAACTGTTGAAATCCCTGCTCCTTGTGAAGGAACCGTCAAAAGCATGGTTGGTGAAGCTGGGGACATCTTACCAGTAGGCGCCGTATGCATCGTTTTTGAAGTAGAGGGAGACGGTAATGCAAGCGAAGAAAAGGCCTCGGAACCTGCTCCTGCAAAAGAAGAGGCACCTGCCAAGAAGGCGGCTGTCCCAGCACCTGCAGCACCAACACTTCCACCCGTTGAAGCCGCTCCAGCAGCAGCACCTGTTGCTCGTGCAGCAGGAACAAAAGCACTTGCCTCACCAGCAGTACGCCAACGTGCTCGCTCAGCAAACGTAGACTTGCAACATGTTGCAGGGTCTGGTCCTGCGGGACGCATCAGTCATGCTGACCTTGACCGACACATCGCAGGCGGAGCATCTGGTGCTTCATATGCTCGACCAATGGGCGGCTCAGCAAAGGTAGAACGAAACGGTACTGAAGACATCAAGGTCATCGGTCTTCGCAGGAAGATTGCGGATGGAATGATGTCCTCCTACAGTACAATTCCTCACTTTTCATACTTTGAAGAAGTGGACGTCACCGCCCTTGAAGAACTGCGTCAGCACCTCAATGCAACACGTCCCGAAGGCGCCCCGAAACTCACCTATCTGCCGTTTATCATGCAAGCATTGGTCAAGGCATTGGAACAACGCCCAGAATGCAATGCACTGTACGATGACGAGGCAAACGTCGTCACACGACACGAAGCAATCAATTTGGGCATTGCGACCCAAACTGACAGAGGACTCTATGTTCCTGTTGTCAAGCATGTTGAAGCAATGGACATTTGGACCGCTGCAACAGAAATGGTGCGCGTGACTTCAGCAACTCGAGATGGGAAAGCAGGCGTTGAGGACCTAAGCGGCTCAACCTTCACCATCACCAGCCTAGGACGACTGGGTGGACTTGGTGCAACACCGATCATCAACAAGCCAGAGGTCGGAATCCTCGGAGTTCACAATGCAAAGGACCGTGCTGTCGTGCGCAATGGCCACGTTGTTGTTCGCCGAATGATGAACCTCTCTTCTTCGTGGGACCACCGTGTTGTTGACGGTCATGATGGCGCTACTCTCGTTCAGTTGGTTAAGACTTACTTAGAGAACCCTGCTACAATCTTCATGTGAGGTGATGGTGTGAAAACAAAGCAATGCCAAGTACTCGTCATCGGAGCCGGACCTGGAGGATATGTTTCTGCCATTCGCTCTGCCCAACTCGGATTGAAAACCATCATCGTTGAAGGAGAACGTGCTGGGGGCACCTGTCTCATTCGTGGATGTATTCCTTCAAAGGCACTTATTCATGCAGCACACACCTTCCACAATCTTGCAAAGCACGCAAAGAAAGACGGCCATATGGGAATATCAATCCCAAGCCCGGCTGAACTCAACATGGCCAACCTGGTAGGTTGGAAGGAAGGCATCGTCGACCGTCTCAACAAAGGAGTTGAAGCCCTCTTGAAGAATGCTGGAGCTGAATTGATTACTGGATGGGCAACATTTGAAGACGCAAAAACAGTCAAGATTGGAGAAGGCAAGGATGCAACGTTGATCCAAGCTGAACACGTTATCATGGCGCAAGGCTCAGTACCAATTGAACTTCCATTCATGCCCTACAACGACCATGTGATCTCATCGAGGAACGCCCTTTTACTTGAGGAATTACCAGAACACGTCGTCATCGTTGGCGGAGGTTACATCGGTTTGGAATTGGGAATCACCTTCAGAATGCTTGGTTCAAAAGTAACTGTTGTTGAAGCAATGGATTCTGTTCTGCCTCTGTTTGATAAGGAACTTCGACGCCCTCTTGAATTGTTCTTGAAGAAAAACAAAATCAAGGTTCACACGGGTGTGTTCGCAAAAGGTTCAGAGGAAACAAAAGACGGAAAGGTCCAACTTAATTTCATTGACAAGGACGAGGAAGATGAATCAAAGATGCAGCATGTTGTAGCCGATAAGGTTCTAGTCACAGTTGGCAGAAAACCTTCCTCAACTGGCCTTGAAGCCACAGGTGTTGCACTTGATGAACGTGGATTTGTCAAGGTCAACGACCGCTGCGAAACCAAC